>JBGCDY010000814.1:0-1918 GCA_045105835.1 Chitinophagales bacterium | reverse complement strand
GGGGAACTGAGTAGCCTCCTAACACAATACTTCTTTGAAGCTATATTGGAGGGCGATTCGTACCGAGCTGGTTTGCGGAAAGCTAAATTGCAGTTATTGGAGCAGGAAGGAGTGAGTCCTAAAAGTTGGTGTGGGTTTGTGTTGATTGGAGGGGTAAGCTTGCAGTAATCGGTAATTCTATTTAACCGTCACGAATTACCGATTACTGCAAGCTTACTTTGGAATCAAATCCTTTTGCATGAAAAACTCACGAATAATGGTTTCTTTTTCCCCCTTCAATTTCCAATAATAACGTCCAGGAGGGAGGCTTTCAACCTTCACAAAAAAAACGGTTTCGTGTACATCAATGGAAGTGGATAACAATATTTGTTTTTGGTTGTTTTCAACGGTTAATTGTAGAGGCGCATTGAACTTCCCATCTATTTCAAAATGCAGACCACCCACTTCACCCGCATCAATTCCACTGATAGGATGGGCAATCTTCAGGTCTTCACCTCGATTGGCATACGCCAGTACTCTTTGGTATTCAGGCTGTGGCTGGAAAAAACTCGCCAATTCTTGCATAGAATAGTGCAGCTTTTTGACCATTCCTTGAAGCGAAACCTCCAATCGCTGGGTAAAGCTAAGTACTTCTTCTTTTTGCAATTCTTTTTCCAAAGAGAACAGTTCTCGCTTCAATTCGTCTCTGCCAAAGTGCATTTGAACGTTCATAAACCGTTGGAGAAAGTCCATGTCTTTTGGTAAGGAGGCATCGCTTTCCTGTAATTTCTGAAACTGTTGCTCTTCTTCTTGAGTCAATTTTCCTTCAAGGAATTTTTCGAGCAGTTCTTGTTTGTTTAACTCATTCATGAATAAGTTGTCTTTCGTTATATATGCCATTTCCCTCGTTTTTGAAAGTCATTCCATACTTACTATTGTAAAATAAAAAGTCAGCTATTAATATGGTAGTCCTAAAACGGGAAAAGGTTAATGGGTTTTGTTAATTCTTTTTACAAATCTTCTCTATCATACTGTTTTTGAGTCGCTTTTTTGAGTTTTTGCATACATTGGTTCTTTTTTACCTTAACTACATTTTCGTTTTTATATTTCAATTCGCTGGCAATATCCTTCAATCTCATTTTTCGGTAATAATAGCGATAAATAATAGACCGACAAACCTGTGGCATTGTTTTCAATAACTGCAAGATGATTTTGGATTGTTGGTCTAATTCTACCTGTTCATCTGCGGGGATGTTGAGGTCTTTTACTTCCAATATTTGTTTGTCCAAGCTGGTAGTTTGCATCTTCTTTTTGCCAACCTTAGTGGTGTAAATGCGCTTTCCAATACCAAATAAATAATTGCGAATACTTTTTTCAAACTTGCTAAATCCCTTGAAGCGAATGTTTTCATAGAGTGCAATCACGCTGTCTTGAAATATATCCAAAGCAGTATCCTGACTGCAATTGGTATAGTTCATCAACCAACCAACGAAGGGTTTTCGATATGCTTTGTACAATAGAGATAAGGCTGCTTTGTCTCCATTTAAAACAGATTGCAGCCATTCGTCCTTGTTGTTCTCTAACTCAATATGGAGTTCGTTTTTCATACAGTAAAAGCTCTTAATGTAGGATGTTGGCTCAAAGTTAAAAAAAAAAAACTCCCAAAACGGGAGAAGCCATTTTGGGAGTATATTTATATTTGAGAAGCACTTTAATTTTTTTGATAAAATCGAAATTAAGCAGTTTTGCCGCTTTCTCTGTTAATCAAATGGAGTGTACCAAAAGTCATCAATGAAAGGGCCAGAATGATTAAGCCCCATTGAGAAAGGGTAGGAATACTTGAGGGGACAGCAGGAGGAATTATACTTGTATCTACTACTTGTGAAACACCTCCACGAGTGGCTATGTAAACAGTTTGGCTGGCTTCATCTATAAATAA
>JBGCDY010000813.1:0-4811 GCA_045105835.1 Chitinophagales bacterium | reverse complement strand
AGGAAGGTATTTTTTCTTTTAGGAAGGCAAAAATTTTTAGCATAGCAGGGCTATGGTCAAAATTTTTAACGCATCTAAAAGGAAAAAGAACGAGTAAAATGCGTAGGCTATTATTTGCTAAATCCCTTACTTGGCTTTGTTTTTTTGGTGAATTAACTCAGCTAATAAAACGCTTCACAAAATCTTCTTTGTATGCCCTGCCAATGGGTATAGTGGTTTCTTCAATCAAATAAATCTGATTGCCTACCATTTTTTCAATTTTTGTTGTGTTGATAATATAAGATTTGTGGATTCTGACAAATTGATGTGAGGGAAGTGTGGCAGCCCAATATCGGAGAGGCTCAGAAGAAATGTGCTTCTTTTGAGGGAGTACGATTTCGGTGTAGTCGGTGTCGGATTGGATGTATAAGATGTCGTTGATGGTGATTTTGATGTGTTCGTATCCCGACTTGATAAAGAGGTGGTTGGAATTGGTGGGCGTTGCTTTTTGGGGTATTTTGGAAATGGCTTTGACAAATCGTTGGAAGGAAAAAGGCTTGAGTAAATAATCCACCACACTGAACTCATAACTCTCCAATGCATAATCTGGAAAAGCTGTAGTCAGAATGATGTGAGGTGAATCGGATAAGACCTTCAAAAAATCAATACCCGAAATTTTGGGAAGGTGAATGTCCAAAAAAATCAAATCCACAGATTCTGATTTCAAAAACTCCAAGGCTTCTAAGGGATTGGAAAAGGTGGCTTTTAGCTGTAAGGTGCCAATGTCCTCAATGAATTTTTTGAGGATGCGTTGGGCAGGGGGTTGGTCTTCAATAATGATACAGTTCATGTTTCAAAATAGGTTTTATTGGAGAATGGGTTTTATTGGCTGCAATAATAGGGAAATTGGGTTCTCTGACAAAATCTGTGAGAAGAGACTTCAGAAACCTTTCTTACCTCCCCAAAAATCATCTATAGTTTTTTGAAAAAATTAGGAAGTATATTTTGTTATTAGGCAGTGTTTTAGGGTATTTGGAAGAAAGCCAAACTACAATAACAAAAAGATTCTACTTCCTATTTCTACTGATCATAACCCTACAAACAGGATGCGCTCAAACCACTAAAATTGATATCGACACCCAAAAATTAGACAGTTATTTTGCTGCTTTGGAGGCAGCGGATAAGGACAAATTTACGTTTGACCAAACAGGACTTGTTTTGGAGTTTGACCCTGCAAAGAATCAAATGACTTTGAAGCAAGGTGGTGGAGTGTATCTATTGAGTAAAGAGTAAAATGGTTTCGGAATGAAAAAAAGTTGTACCCTATTAATTTTGACATTCCTCTTTTTGTCTGCTTGCCAAAAGGATACCCCGACCATTTGCAGTAGTACTGAAAACAATCTAAAAGACAAGGTAGATTTTCATTGTGGTGTCGTGGTTGATATGTCTAAGGTTGATTTTGTTGGTGCTTATGACCGAATTGTGAAAAGTCAGTTCAATAGCGCAACGGCAGAAAACATCATGAAACCTTCCTCTTTGCACCCCTCCGAAAACGTTTTTTATTGGGCAGATGCCGACCGATTGGCGGACTATTGTGCTGCAAATTCCCTAAGGTTACACGGACATACACTGATTTGGCACCAACAATTGCCCCATTGGATGAACAATTACGAAGGCTCTAAAGCCGATTGGGACAATTTATTGAAGGAACACATCACCCAAATAGTCAGTCACTTCAAAGGAAAAGTAGCCAGTTGGGATGTGCTGAATGAAGCCTTCAATGAGGATGGAACTTTGCGGAACAACATCTGGAAACAAAACTTAGGAACTGCCTACATAGAAAAGGCATTTCTCTATGCTCACGAAGCAGATCCCAATGCGCAACTTTTTTACAATGACTATTCTGTTGTCATCAATCCCGTAAAAAGGAAAGCCATATTGAGTCACCTGAATCAATTGAAGGTGAAAGGCGTACCGATTGACGGGATAGGACTGCAAATGCACATCTTCAATGGATTTCCCGAAAACACCGAAATCGCCAATGCCTTTGATGATATTTGGAAAAACGATTATTTGGTTCACGTTTCGGAATTGGATATTTCTATGAATCCGCTTTCTACAAACATGGAGTTTGCACCCGAAAATGAACTGATACGACAAGCCGAAAAATACCTCTCGGTATTCAAATCCTATGACCGTATTCCCGAAAAATACAAATTCGGGATTACGGTATGGGGAGTAGGAGACGGCGATAGTTGGATAAGATATTATTACAACCGAGACGATTACCCCCTTTTGTTTGACGATAATTATCAACCCAAACCCGCTTTTTGCAAATTAATCTCGAACTTATAAATGAGAAGCCAGACTTCCGTACACTATTTAATTTTTCCAATGAAAACATTCACTTTGTTTTTACGTCCATACTTGCTGCTCCTATTTATATGGACTGCAATTCTTCACACCCAACCTTTATCAGCACAAGCCTCACTTGGCTATTACCCCTTCCAATCTGAACTGTCCATTACCTCCAATACCAATAAAATATTGTGGGGAGATATGCGGCTATTGACCAACACCTTTTGGGGGAATATCACCGTTGAACCTGCTTTGATGGTCAATATAAAAAAGAGCAAATTTGTGAATTACTATACAGGAGTAGGAGTGAATTGCAACTTCTTCAATGGCTTCAATGATGTTTCTGTCATCAATGGCTATTCTCTGAATTTTGGGGCAAGAATAAAACCCATAGAGAATGCCCCGAACCTTCAATGTATCTTTGAAATAGCTCCGTATATGAATCAAAGTTTTGATGGAGGTTTGTTGAAGACGAGGTTGGGATTGGCGTATCAGTTTAAAAAGAAAGGAGAATAAGGTGGCGAATATTGATAAAATCTATTCCTCAATCGAAAACAAAAAATCCAAGTACAAAATTGTGCTTGGATTTTTTTTTGAGTTACTCGCATTTAGGAACTTTCAAGGTTGTTTTTAGAGTTACTCAGGAGTGCTATGTAGTATGGTGTTGCGAGGTTTATTGTTTTTGGGTAATTGGATAGTAGTTTTCATGGGCTGCTGTTGGCTGCAAGCAAAAAATAGAATCAATAATGGGAAATAAATGGATACTTAGAAAGATACGAAAAGAGGATTGTATGGACATTAGCGAGGCGTTCAAAAAACAAGGCTGGGATAAACCTGTTGCTCAATATCAAAAATATGTTGAGTTTCAGGAGGAGGGGAAAAGGGGTGTGATTGTTGCGGAGGTGAATGGTGAATTTGCAGGTTACCTAACCATCAAATGGGAATCGGAGTACCTCCCGTTTAAGGAGAAGAAAATACCAGAAGTAGTTGATTTTAATGTTTTAATGAAATTCCAAAGAAAAGGAATCGGAACAGCACTGATGAATGAGGCAGAGAGAAGAATAGGTAAGGTGTCCAACTATTCAGGTATAGGTTTTGGCGTGTACAAAGATTATGGGGCAGCGCAAATACTGTATGTCAATAGGCATTATGTGCCTGATGGAAATGGCTTGGTGAAAAATTTTAAGACCTTGGAATATGGAGAGGAGGTGATTGTTAATGATGACCTTGCGTTTTATTTGATAAAGAGGTTGTGAGAAGACAGAATAGGGAAGTGAGAATTGAAGCTTTTTACTTCCAAATCTTTAGTGAATGGATGTATGCAAAATAACAATGAAATAACAAATATGGAATCGAACAAAGTAATAGATGCTTTATTGGGAGTGGCGATTGGAGATGCAGTCGGAGTTCCCTTTGAATTTAGTTCAAGAGACAAAATGAAAGCCAATCCAGCCAAGGGAATGATTGGGCATGGAACCTACAATCAACCAAAAGGAACTTGGTCTGATGATAGTTCCTTGACTTTTTGTTTGGCAGAATCCTTAGTGAATGGATATGATTTAAAAGACATTTCTGAAAACTTCATCAAATGGAAGAACGAAGCCTATTGGTCTGCAAGAGGAAAAGTGTTTGATATAGGAATGACCACTGCAAAAGCTATTTCAAGGCTGGCGAAAATAATAGAAGACAAGGATTTAGACGAATTGAAGGAGCAAAAATATTATGGGGATGAGTACGACAATGGCAATGGTTCTTTGATGAGAATTATTCCTTTGTTATTTTACATAAAGGGGCGACCCATAAAAGAACAATTTCTAATTACTTGGGAAATATCAGCCCTAACACACAGGCACATAAGAGCAGGAATGAGCTGCCTGATTTACCTGAAATTGGCAGAAAAACTACTTGAAGGGAAGGATAAAGAAATTGCCTATTCAGAAATGAGAAGTGAAATTTTGGCGTTTTGGGAGGAAATGGGCTTTGCAGAAAGAGAAAGGGTACACTTCAAAAAAATCATTCAAAATGACATTAGAGAAACTGCAATAGTTGATTTGAAGTCAGGAGGATATGTGATTGAAGTACTGGAATCCAGTATCTGGTTTTTTCTGAATAAGGATTCTTATCAAGAAACCATTTTGTCGATTATCAATATTGGACACGATACCGATACTTCTGCTGCAATAGCAGGCGGATTGGCAGGCATCTACTATGGTCAGAAAGGAATGCCTGAATATTGGATTGCTTCGATTGCAAGGATGGAAGATATAATGGAATTGGGGGAGAAGTTGAATGGGAGGTATGGTGGTTAATGTTGTGATCATGCTAAACTCTTCGGGTGTTTGCGAATCTTCCTCTTGGGTTGGTTTTGAGCATAGCTCGGAAAACTTGGCGACACCTGAAAGGTTCGCAAACGTTTGGAGTGGTTTAGGTTTCATCAGGTGTCGCCAAACCCTTCGGGTGTTTGCGAACCTTCC
>JBGCDY010000812.1:0-4950 GCA_045105835.1 Chitinophagales bacterium | reverse complement strand
AAGGAAGGCTTCAATTCTTCAAAATAAGTTCGATGCTCAGCGACAAAATCAACTACGGTTTGTTGGGGAATGTATTCACCATTGATTTTGATGCGTTCCCTGAAATCTCGGTAATGGGGTGAGCTATACAATCCGACCTTGTAGCCTGCTTGCTGCAAAACAGCTGCAAGGGCATGGGCGGTTGAGCCTTTTCCATTGGTACCTGCGATGTGGATGCTTTTGAAGGATTGATGGGGTTGACCTAAGTATTCACAAAGTGCGATGATGTTGTTGAGGTCTTTTTTGAAGGCTTTTGGTCCAATGCGTTGGAACATGGGGAGTTGGTGGTAGAGGTATTGAAGGGTTTTTTGGTAGTCCATATTGAAGTTTGGTTAAAATGAAAATCAAAATTAAGAGAATTTTCATTTTTTAAGACTTCCCCAAAATAAAGAAGCGCAGGAATTTATTAAAAAATAATCCTACGCTCTTTAAACCACGAAATTACCACCTAAAAACCTAAAGGTAGCATACTATACACCAGTATCTTTAAGTCATAAACTTGCCCCGAAACCTCGGGGATATATAAAAATCTTAATATGCAAGAACGTTAATGCAGTTAGTGCATTATCAAGATAGACTATTCAATGTGAATGTTTTAGCAGCAGTTTAATGCGCTGCTTACAGTTTAATAATACGGCAATGTTGGTGCTTGGTTACATATCACGTGATTTTTTTGTGACAAAAATGAAAAAAAATGAAAAGAGTTGATTTTTACCCATGATTGATGGCTCTAAAGTGGTTGGATAGGCTTGGAATAAAGGTCAAAGCATCAGTTGTTTAGTGGTAGTGGGGAAATGTTTGAAGGTTTGTAGGGCTTACTTCAAAAAAAAAATGACTTTTTTTGATTTTGTTATTTATCTTTCTTTTTTTATTGAAGATATTGTAGTTTTTTGCAAAACTATTTCGATATAAAATAGTTGGAGAAGCCCGACATATTTTTTCTATATTTGGCTTTTTGAAGAAATTTAGCGGATATTTTATGAGATTTACCTATAAGTACTTATTAATGATGGTTCTATTGTTTGTTGGTTTTGCTTGTACTCAACAAAATGGAAGCGAACAGACTACTAACAGACCAAGTGGAGCATATAATGATGGTTTGGAGTATACCACTTTACCATCGGGCAAAAGAGTGCCTGCGGCTGAAAAAGGGGTAACTGTGGTAAATCGGACTGGTTGGACGAATGAACAGATGGAGTTTCAACAAGATTATTGTCAACAGAGCTTGGCGGGTGTAGCAGATGTGGTATATCCTGCTCGATTTTGTAGTTGTTTTTTGGATAAGGTGCAATTTTACTACAATCCCATTTACTTGAAGGAGGCATACACGGATCAACAGGCTTGGAATATGTCTTGCTATGAACAGGCTTTGATTGAGTAGAGGCAACAGGAGGAGTAGGAAACTGTCTTGGGAGTGATTCAATGCCTGATTTTCAAAACTGTCGCAACACCCCCCTCACCTTCCCGAAGCTTCGGGACAGGCTTTTCAAAGGGGGAGTTTCCTCATTATGAGCCTGTACTAAATAAAAAAATCAATTAAAAATATAATTAAACAAACAAATACAATATGAGTAACTTACTATTAGAGGTTAAAAATTTGAAGACCTACTTTCATGTAGAGGCTGGAACCGTAAAGGCGGTAGATGATGTGAGCTTTAAGTTGCATCGAGGTGAGACGCTTGGAGTGGTGGGAGAGTCTGGGTCTGGTAAGTCGGTAAGTTGCTTGTCTATTATGCGTTTGATTCCTTGCCCTCCTGGTAATTTTGAAGGAGGAGAAATTATTTACCACGATAAGGACAAAGGTCCTGTGGATTTGTTGAAGTTGCCGATTGAAGATATGCGGAAGTATCGAGGAAATGATATTTCGATGATTTTCCAGGAACCGATGACTTCTTTGAACCCTGTTTTTACTTGTGGTTTCCAAGTGATTGAAGCGATTCAGTTGCATCAAAATAAATCTGAGGCAGAGGCAAAACAGATTACTTTGGACTTGTTTGAGCAGGTTCGGTTGCCCAACCCTGAGCGTATTTACGATGCTTACCCACACCAATTATCGGGTGGTCAAAAGCAAAGGGTGATGATTGCGATGGCTTTGTCTTGTGAGCCGAGTATTTTGGTGGCGGATGAGCCTACAACGGCATTGGATGTAACGGTACAGAAGCGTATTTTGAAGTTGATGTCTGAATTGCAGGAGCGAAAAGGAGCGGCAACGGTTTTTATTACCCACGATTTGGGAGTTATTGCAGAGATTGCGGATAGGGTAGTGGTGATGTACAAGGGGAAAATTGTGGAGCAAGGCCCCGTTTTGGATATTTTTACGAATCCACAACACCCTTACACGAAGGGTTTGTTGGCTTGTCGTCCGCCTTTGGATCGTCGTTTGCGTCAATTGCCGACGATTAACGACTTTATGGGTTTTGATGCGAGTGGCAAGATGATTGAAAAGGTGGCTTCGGTAGAGGAGGCATTGAAGAATGTGGAGGTGAGCATGGACGAAACGAAACAGCGTTTTTTGAATTTGCAGAAGAATCCTCCTATTTTGGAAGTGAAAAATTTGAAGACTTGGTTTCCTGCCAAAAAGAGCTTTTTCGGTAAGGTTTTGTCTTGGGTGAAAGCGGTGGATGATGTGAGTTTTGACATTTATCCTGGCGAGACTTTGGGACTTGTGGGCGAATCTGGCTGTGGTAAAACGACGCTTGGACGAACGCTTTTGCGCTTGGTAAATGCGAGAGAGGGGAGTGTGGTTTATGATGGTAAGTCTATTTTGGATTTGAACAAGAAGGACATGAAAGAGATGCGCCGACACATGCAAATCATTTTTCAGGATCCTTATTCTTCACTGAATCCGAGAATGACGATTGGGGAGGCGATTATCGAGCCGATGACGATTCACAACATTATGAACAACAAAAAACAGCGAATGGAGAAGGCGGCTGAATTGTTGGAGATTGTGAGTATGATGCCCGATCACTTGAATCGTTATCCACATGAGTTTTCGGGTGGACAGCGACAGCGTATTTGTATTGCTCGTGCATTGGCACTTGAACCTAAGTTTATTGTGTGTGATGAGTCGGTTTCGGCTTTGGATGTGTCGGTTCAGGCGCAGGTGTTGAACTTGTTAATTGAACTACGTGAAAAGTTCAAGTTTACCTACATTTTCATCTCGCATGACCTTTCGGTGGTGAAGTTTATGAGTGATAGAATGGTGGTGATGAACCAAGGAAAGATTGAAGAAATGGGCTTGGCGGATGAGATTTACCACAATCCTCAACGAGAATATACCAAAAAGTTGATTGAAGCGATTCCTCAAGGTAGAGTGGCAGACATTATCAAACGAGTGGGTAGAGGCGTGTGAGCTAAAAAATAAGATTGGATTAAAATGAAAACTCCCCAGTATTTTTTTGGAAATGCTGGGGAGTTTTTTTTGAATAATTCTCGAAATTAGGAGAGCTGTATCATTTTTTTTTACGCTAAATACCTCTTGACCACCTCTATAATCGCCTTACTGTGTGTATAAATATCGTCGACTGCTTCAATTGGTATTTTCGTCTCTGATTTATCTTCTCCAAATATGCCCAAATATTTTTGATTACGGTTGAAACGGAGACGACAAATAGGCTTGCGGTTGTTGTCATCCAAAAGAATGCCCATATAAGATTTGGTATCTCGATGTACTATGCGACTCACATCAATCTCTTCACGAACAATGGCTTGAATGATGCGAAACCCTTGTAATTCTTCTTCCGTTGTCTCAATACCTGAATTTTCCTCTACTACCTCTTCTACAACTTCCTCTACGACTTCTTCCTTTTCATTCTGCAAGGCTACTTGTAGGCGGTTGGAAATCATATCCCCAATTAATTGCTTGACCGATTTTTGAACCAAGCCTGTAAATTGTTCCTTTACTTTTGCTGTCACCTTACCTGAATATATCCGACTGGCAAAGTATTTTACAAAATCCTCGCTTGGTGTTTTTAGCTCTTGCGCTAATAGTTCCTTGATTTGTTTGCTATATTTCAAATCACTAGCCGTGCTGACAATTGAATCTACATCAAAACTATCCTTTCTGAATTTTTTTAATTCACTCGCCACTGCATCTGTCACTTCCTCAATATTGAACTCAAAAAAGGGTTTGTCATCCATTTTATTCTGCTGGTCTAAATCGGAATAGAAGCGATAAATAACCCCATTTGTAATAAGCCCAAATCTTGTTTCTGTAACGTGGAAATAACGATGTAGTTGCGTTGTATGGACATCCAGTTTTTGTTTCCAAGATTTGCACTCGATAATAATAGCGGGCTTCTCCTCGGCAAATATGCAATAATCTACCTTTTCCCCTTTTTTGATACCTAAATCAGCAGTAAACTCTGGTACAACTTCAAAAGGGTCAAAAATATCAAAACCTAGTGCTTGAATAAATGGTAGTACAAAAGAAGTTTTGGTTGCTTCCTCGGTAGTTACTCGGTCTTTGAGCCTTGCTACACGTTCTCCTAAAGTTTTCAGTACATCTATAAAATCCATAATTTTTGTAATTGAATGGTTAATATTCATTTGTTATGTCGCCAATATACAAAAGGTATCTGAATTTTATAAAAAAACAATATGAATATTTGCAAAAGAAGAAGCGTAAATTAAATCATCTTCTATTTCCTTTCAAATTATTTGTTATTACTTTCGTCAATCTCTATATTTGTATATTTATTTTAAATACTATGAAAATGATTAAGCAATTACTGTTTTTTATTGTGATTATTACAGGTTGTATTTTTTTTAATGCTTGCAGCAATGGCGATTCTTTAGGAGAGATTCTATGTGAGGATACTAACTGTGTAGATTACTCCTCTAGGTTACAGGCTCAGATTGATTTTGACCTAAATCCTGATTGTAGAGGAGATTTAGATGCTGATAATG
>JBGCDY010000811.1:0-1815 GCA_045105835.1 Chitinophagales bacterium | reverse complement strand
TTTTATGGTTACGCTGAATACTTGCCTTCAATAAACCAAAACCTCTGAATTTTTGTTCTCATACTATCAGCATTTTTTTTATATTTGAATATGGACGCATTAAAACAAATTGATAACAGGGTTTCGATAAGGGAATATATTGAAGTAGAGACACGTACAGGTGTTAAGCATGAATACCTCGATGGCTTTATCCGAGCAATGTCTGGTGGAACACTGAACCATAGTAGAATTAGTGGAAATATTTTCTTGGTATTGAGTAGAGAAATTGAAGAAAAAAAGAAATCTTGTTCTGTATTCAACAGCGATGCGAAGGTGTATGTCGAAAAAGCCAATTCTTTTGTCTATCCCGATGTCACTGTCGTTTGTGGAGATATTGAAATGGGTGAACATGAAGAATCTATTGCCAACCCTATTTTGATTGTAGAAGTTTTGTCCAAATCAACAGGGGCTTATGATAGAGGCGAGAAATTTCGGAAGTACCGTTCTTTACCTTCCTTCAAAGAGTACGTACTCATAGACCAAGACCAACCCATTGTTGATACGATGTATAGAAAAGATTCTTCCTACTGGCGAATGTCTTCTACGATTGGTTTGGAAAAATCCGTAAAACTCTATAGTCTTGACATTGAAGTACCAATGGCTGCGATTTACAAAAACATTCAAGATTTGCAGTCTCCTCAATTTATGTTTGACTTTGATGAGTAATCATCCTACATCTCGCATAACCTCCAATTCCCGCTTTTCCTTCCATGTGCCATTCGTAAAATCAGGAAAAGGAATCGACAAACTATTACTCGCCACCGACAATTCAGAAATAGGTGTCACCGCGCTCCACATGACTCCGTCATACAGGTTGATGTCCAAAGGCAAACCCAAATTGAGGCAGGTAATCAAGCGGTAAATCATCACAAAATCCATTCCTCCATGTCCTTGTTTGTAGTCTTCGCTGATGGTTTTTAGTTTGGTGATGAGTGGATGGGTGTATTTGGAGCGGTAATTTTTGTATTCCTCTTCAGGCAGCCATTTGTGTCCCCAAAAAGCGAGTTCTTCTTGGTCAATAAACAAGCGACTGGGATAACCATCGTGCACTGCTTTTGTTCCAACGACCTTGTTGATACGGGAATAAGGTCTGCCTGTATGCACATCAAATTGCAGTAGAATACTTTTGCCCAAAGCCGTCTTAATCATCGAATGCAAATCAGAATGAGGATAAAAATACATTGATTTTCTGCAAAACAAATTCATGGGGCTGTTTGTATTAAAGCCTATGTGTTTAGTTATTTTTGCTTACAAAGTCCACCCCAAATATCCCCTCATCATTACTGCCAATCGAGATGAGTTTTACAAACGTCCTACGGTGAAAGCTCACTGGTGGGAATCTCATCCTAATTTACTGGCGGGTAAAGATTTGAAGGGTGGTGGCACATGGCTGGGAGCTTCCAAATCAGGAAAATTCGCCACTTTAACCAATTATCGTGACCTTCGACATATGCGAACAGATGCTCCTACTCGGGGTACTTTGGTCATGGATTTTTTGCTAAACGATGAACATTCTGCAATGGAATACCTCGACTCGATTCAGAACGACGAAGCCTTCAATGGCTACAATCTGCTTTTGTACGAGAACGAAAAACTCTTTTGGCACTCCAATATACAGGGTGACAGTCAGGAGTTGAAGCCTGGCATCTATGGTTTGAGCAATGCACAATTGGATACCCCTTGGCCAAAAGTGGAATTGGGCAAAAGCTATTTGAAGGAATTAATCACAGAAGATTCGCTTGACTTCAATACCGAAAAAGCGTTTGACTACCTAAA
>JBGCDY010000810.1:0-6429 GCA_045105835.1 Chitinophagales bacterium | reverse complement strand
AATTTTGAGCGCAAGGCATTTACTTACTTTGATTTTAGGGCGTGGTTGAAGAGAGAAATAATTGAAGTTGTTTGATTTTTTTGAATTACCCAATACTCCCCAAAACCCATTCACCCGCCCACAAATGACGAACAGCCATCTAAAAATGTTGTTGGGCGGTAATATTTTTTGAAGGCTTCAATAAGGGCGAATTTGCGATTGATTTTCATTTCAACAATCAATCAAAACAATCGCCAAAATGAAGAATGGACTCTTTTTAATCATCCTACTTTGCAGTACATTTTCCTCCCTATTCGCCCAATCCAGTTTGTCGGGAAAAGTGGTCAATGAATCGGGTAAAGCCCTTGAATTTGCGACCATTGCCGTTTATCCCATTTCTGACAGCACAGATGTTCAAGGAGTCATTAGTGAACCATCGGGCAGCTTCAAATTGCAAGATTTAAAAGCGGCTACCTACCAAGTCGTCGTTCAAATGTTAGGCTATCAAGATTGGGAACAAGAAGTTCATTTGGCTGCGGATGTAGTTTTGGAGGAGGTGGTTTTGAAGGAAGAAAGCCATGTTTTGGAGGGAATTGCAGTAGTGGCAGAAAGGTCGCACTTGCAGAGTCGTTTGGGCAAAAAGGTGCTTAGAATTGGGCAAGATTTGTCTGATACAGGAAGTACTGCTTTGGAGGCTTTGGAGTTAATTCCTTCTGTTACAACGACCCAAAGAGGAGGGATTCAAATTCGGGGAAGCAGTAAAGTCGTCATTTACATCAATGGAAAAGAAACCAAACGGGATGCCAACACGCTGCAATACATCTCGGCGGACGTACTCGAAAAAATTGAAGTCATCACCAATCCTTCTGCAAAATACGATGCCGAGGGCGTAGCAGGAATCATCAATTTGGTCTATAAAAAAGGAAATACTTCAACTTTCAAGCTCGAAAGCATCCTGAATGTATCACTTCCTAGAGGTGCATCCACAGGATTGAATGCCAGCATCAGCAAGGACAAATTATCGTTTTACACCAATGTTTCGACAGGAAAAAACTGGTACATAGATAGAGCATACAACAAAAGAACCGATAAGTCCAACACCCTTGAAGTCTATGAAAATGAGATAGCTTATGAAGCCATTGTATTCGCCACAAACTTCAATGCGGGCTTATCCATTGAGCCAGACACGACTCTTTCTATGGCTCTCGAACTCAACTACGACCGTTGGAATATTTTGAGTCAAGACAACCAAAGCAATATTTTTCGATACCGAAATGAGGACACTCCTCTGTCGGTCAATTTCTTAAACGAATCGGGAGAATTGGAGGATGAACTGTGGCTCAATTATTCGATGGAAAAAACATTTGGAAGCGACCACAAGCTGCAATTGTCTTTGACAACGGGCGGAGAAGATGAAGTGAATTTTGCCTTGAGCGATCCACTTACTCCAAGTGATGCTCCTACCGAAACCTTACAGTTTTTGAAGCAATCGGATGAAACAGAAAGCCAAAGGTACTATCAAGGTCAGTTGGATTACGAAGCTCCTTTCTTCGGTTTTGGTACTTTTGAAGGAGGCGTAAAAGCGGATTTTATTCAGTACGATGTGCTGCAAAAAATACAATTGCGGTCGAATACCATTGAAATCCCTGACAATGATTTTTCGATTGATATGCAAAAATTAGCGGTTTACGGTTTGCACAAACAGGAATTCAAAAGATTTTCTTATTCCTTGGGTATTCGAATGGAACAGTTTTCGAGCGAGGCTATTCAACGCTCCAATCAAGAAACTTTTTCTCAAGATTATCTCCAGTTTTTCCCCTCACTACAAGCGACTTACTTTCTCTCTGACGAAAGCCAAACGATAGGCTTCAATTATACTCGACGCATCAATCGACCTGGTTTTTTTGACTTGAATCCCTATGTATCCTATCAAGACCCATTGAATCTCCAACAGGGAAATCCCGATTTGCAGCCCGAAATTGCGAACCTCTATGAAGGGGCTTACCACAAAGAATTTGAAGATTTGAGCATGGACATTACTTTTTACCGAAGAGAGACAAAGGATGTCATTCAGTCCTTTATTCTCCCACAAGACAATAACCAAACCTTAGAAACTACGGCTAATTTTGCGGAGCAAATCCATCAAGGAATCGAGGCGCAAATGGAATATCATTTGACCAAAAACATTAAAACGACTGCTACCCTTGTTTTGAGGCAAGATGAGTTCAGAGATGCCAATAGGTTCATCAACTTCAATAAGGGAACTTCGTGGAGCATTCGTCTAAAACAGCAAATCAAATTGCCGAATCAATGGAAAATAGAATTTTCGGAGGCCTATCGTGCGCCCAGTTTTGAGCCTCAAAGCAAGACTTTGGCGGTTCATTATGTGAATGCTGGTATTGCGAAGAAATTCAAGAATGGACGAGGACGTTTTTCTTTGAGCATACGAGATATTTTCAACTCCCGAAATGAACGGTCTCGGATTTATGGACAGGATTTTGAGATAGAAAAGCTGTATAAATGGCAAACGAGGCAGATGACTTTAGGTTTGCGGTATTTTATATTCAATGGAAGGGCTTAGTATAGTAATTAGTTGATTCGTGACTGGTTATTAGTTTTCAAAATAATTAACTGCCAATGTTTTGTGCGAAAACAAGTTGCTCCTTATTTAGTTTTTGTCGTAATAGTTATCAACAGACTCTTCTACAAATAAGGGCAGGGCGATGCCCCATATCCGTCAAGTTAAGGAAAAATCTTGTTTCTCAACCCTGAAAGGGTTCTATCAATAGCACGGGGCAAGGCCCTGTGTGTCAAGTATAAATGTGACATTAGCCCTGAAAGGGCGAAAGCATTCCGCTATCTTCTTTGCTTTCGCCCCTTTGGGACATCTTATACATCTTTCTACTTCTTAGCCTAACGGATATGAGACATAACTTTTTAAATGTTAATGAATTATCACATGATATTAAATTTCTCCACCTTATGAAAAAATCATGGCTGTTCCAATTGTTTGCGTTGCTGATTTACTATTTCGATAGTATGATAGACGTTTCTCATGAGGGCATTGAGTTCAATCCTTATCCTGGGTTGGCGTTTGTATTTTTGCTCTTTCACACCACACTTTTTTTGTGGGTCAACATGGTGTTGATTCCCCAGTTGTTCTACAAAAAAAGAGTTTTGTTGTTCATTATCAGTCTTTTCGCATCGATTGTGTTGTATGGAATTATGGAGGAAGGAATTGTCGAGAAAGTATTGGATCCTCATGGAAGGGGAAATAACCCGACGACTTGGCAATCTATTTATTGGTTTTTTGGTGAAATTCTCTTGCCTTTGTTGATTTTTATGAGTGTCAAATTTGTCTTCGATTATTTTGAGCACCAGAAAAAGTTGGAGCAAATAGAGAAGGATAGTTTGCAGAACGAATTGAAGTTTTTGAAGTCCCAAATCCAGCCGCATATTCTTTTCAACAGCCTCAACAATCTATACGATTACACCCTTTCCAAATCAGATAAAGCCCCCGAATTGGTGCTGCAATTGTCCAATGTTTTGCGTTATGTGCTGTATGAAACTTCGGGCGAACAGGTTGCCTTGTCTAAGGAATTGCAATTTGTGAAAGATTATATTGCATTGCAGGAAATGCAGTTGGAGGGACGGGGTGAAATCGTTTTTAGCATTGAAGAAAATGCGGATACGGATGCTTTGAAAATTGCTCCTTTTTTGTTGATTCCTTTTGTAGAGAATAGCTTCAAACACAGTTTGAGTTCACAAAATAGAGGCATCCAAATTGATATTAAAATCGTGATTCACGCCAATAATTTAAGCTTATTTGTGCAAAATAATTTCGACCCATCATCGCCTATTTCCGAAGATTTGACGACAAAAGGAGTGGGTTTACCAAATGTACAGAAAAGGTTGGAGTTGTTGTATCCCGACCAAAATAAACTGCAAATTGATGTATCGGACGACTTGTACACCGTCCAACTTGACCTAAATTTCAGCTAATGGAAATCCTTAAATGTGTGATTATTGAAGACCAGTTATCCGCCCAAAGAATTCTCATGGGCTACATCAGTGAAATGTCTAATTTAGAATTGATTGGGTGTTTTATTTCGCCTTTGGAAGCCATTCCTACATTGGAGCTGGGAGAAGTAGATGTCTTGTTTTTGGACGTGCATTTGCCCAAAATATCGGGCATTGATTTTTTGAAGTCCTTGAAGAATCCACCCAATGTGATATTGACCACTGCTTTTACAGAATACGCTTTGAAGGGATTTGAATTGGATGTGGTAGATTATTTGCTCAAGCCCTTTTCGTTTGAGCGTTTTTTGAAATCCATCTTCAAGATTCAACGCCTTTCGAGAACGAAAGCTCCGATTGTTCACCTTCAATATTTGTTTGTACGAAGCAAGAATGTTATCCAAAAGGTAAAAATTGCAGACATCCACTTTATTGAAGCAAAGGGGGATTTTGTGTTGATTTGGACGGCTTCAAAGCGATACATTGCCAATTCGTCTCTCCACGATATTCTGAAAAGATTGGGGGCAAATTTTGCGAGAAGTCATAAGTCTTTCGTTGTCAATATTCATGCGATTGACCGAATCAACGGAAACTGTATCCAAATCGGAGAACACACTGTTTCTATTGGTAGGAAGTATCGGGAGGCTTTGATGGTGAAGTTGAAAATGGTTTAGTAAGGTGCAAAATGAGAAAAACTTCAAAAATCTCTTACCTCTAAGATTTTCTATGAACCGTAAAGAATGATTGTATCATTTCGGTTCGCTGAAAATATTGGTAATAAACCTTTGAAGTTTTATTTTGAAAATGACCCTATTCTGAGGAGAATCTCCTCCTTCAAAAAATCAAGTTCTATTCATTATCGCATTTTTTAGTCTCTGGAATTCAAAAACATCATCACAAAGTAAAGCAATTGTGCCAAAGAAGCGACTGCTGCTACAAAGTAAGTCATTGCAGCCCAAAACAAGGCATCCTTTGCTTTTTCATGCTGCATACCTGTTGTAATGTTTGCACTATTCAACCATACCAAAGCACGGTTACTTGCATCAAATTCAACGGGTAAGGTAACGATACTAAATAAAGTCGTAGCGGCAAACATGATAATACCTACCAACAACAACCAGCTTTGTCCCATAGACATCAAGAAAATACCTCCCATCAAAACCCATTGCATCCAGTTTGCACTGATGTTCACAATCGGTACCATCTGAGACCGAAGGTTGAGCCAAGCATAAGAAGTTGCGTGTTGTATGGCGTGTCCACATTCATGTGCTGCGACGGCTGCTGCTGCCACATTGCGCTGATTGTAAACCACCTCACTTAGATTAACTGTTTTATTTCCAGGGTTGTAGTGATCTGTCAATTGACCGCCTACAGAAATTACTTGCACATCGTGAATACCATTGTCTCGCAGCATTTTTTCAGCCACTTCTTTTCCGCTCATCGCAATCGGAACATTGGTATATTCCGCAAAACGTTTTTTGAGCATACTGCCAACAAACATACTTGCCCCCATAGCAGCGAAGGTGATAAGCATATAAATCGGATCGAATACCATATTTGATTATTTTTTATGAAAATTGAAAATTGTTTACTCTCTATATCCCTTCAACAAGAAACTTAGAAAATTTGTTCCCCAAGGCTTTGTTTTCTGGACTTCAAAGTAAACCTACTCTTTTTTGACTGCGACTTGCCTACATCGTCACCCATTTCTGGTTACTATTGCTTGATTCTACCACCTTTTCGATGAACAACATCCCTCTCAAACCATCTTCTACGGTTGGGAAATCTTGGTAAGTTGCTTCCACTTCTACACCTGCCAAACGTGCTTGTATGCACTTTGCTACGTTTCGATAGATATTCGCAAAGCCCTCCAAATAGCCTTCTGGGTGCCCTGCAGGAATGCGGGTATGTGCTGCGGCTTGTGCGGTGAGATAACCATTACCTGTCTTGTAAATTTGTTTTGGGGCATCCAACCATTTTACAATCAATGTATTCGGTTCAGATTGCAGCCACTCTATGCCACCTTTTTTACCATAGATTCTGATTTTTAATTCATTCTCTTCTCCCGCCGCAATTTGGCTCGCAAAAATAATTCCCTTTGCACCATTGTTGAAGCGCACCAAAACATTGCCGTCATCGTCCAACAATCGCCCTTCCACAAAAATGCTCAAATCGGCACACAATTCGGTAATCTGCAAACCTGTGATGTATTCCGCCAAATTTTCGGCATGACTACCAATGTCGCCAAAACAGCCACTTGCTCCCGAACGTTTTGGATCGGTTCTCCAAGCAGCTTGCTTTTGATTGGTACTTTCCAAAAAGGTACTCAACCATCCTTGTGGATATTCTGCCACTACTTTTCGGATTTCACCCAAAGCGCCACTTCTCACCATTTCCCGTGCTTGTTTGACCATCGGGTAGCCCGTATAGTTG
>JBGCDY010000809.1:0-4431 GCA_045105835.1 Chitinophagales bacterium | reverse complement strand
ATCATTTCCAAATTACTGATTATTGCCGCCATCGCTTTGGTTTTATTGATTACGATAAGTCTCTCACCAGATGTGAATGCTAAGAATCAGGCAGAAGGGCTGCTTGCTTCGCAAGGATTGGTCTTGCTGTATAATTTGATTTTTATCTGTTCCGCTTCCCTCTTAGGTGTGATGTTTTATTTGTTGAAAACCATTAGCGACAAAATCAAGAACTATACACTTCTTCCTGTTGATGCCATAGAGGTAAATGCAACCATTATTATTGGAATAATTTCTGGATTCATTATTTCGGAGTTGTTCACCTTCACTCCTGAAGCGATGGGAGGTTCGGTTGAATCCCAAAAAATGACATTGGCACTTCTGGGCGGTTTTTCCTCGGATGCAATGTTTTCGGTTTTGAAAGGCATTGTCAATAAAATGAAATCAGTGTTTTCATCTGCTTCAGATGCTTCCGCCTAAGGAATGCGGAAAAAATAAATTCAGTGGTTCAATATGATTTGATGAAAATATGAGATGAGAAAAGGTTTGAAATTTTGAGTGGACATGGAGTACCTAATCTTTTGTAGAGGAAAAGGTACTCATTGAAGGGCACAGCATTTTGTTGATGCCCTTTTCTTTTTCCACTCATCCTCCCATTATCATCGAAAGAGTTTTGAAGTAAGCAGAATCGCCAATGAACGCCATAAAAATTGATCTCTTTTTATTTCAACCAATTTACCCAAACCCTGTTTACCTTCCTTTACCAAGTCATTCCAGTAAATAGCTACAATACATACATGAACGCCATCAACCTTATATTTCCCCACCAACTTTTCAGCGAAAGTCCCCTTACCGAAAACGAACTCCCCATTTATTTGGTAGAGGAATTTCTTTTCTTCAAACAATACCCTTTCCACAAACAAAAAATTGCCTTTCACCGTGCCAGCATGAAATTTTATGCTGCCTACCTGCAATCCAAAAACAAGGAGGTACATTACATTGAAGCACATGAAAAACAATCGGATATTCGAGTATTGATTCCAGCACTTCAAAAACAGGGCATCCAATCCATTCACTATATCGACCCAACGGACAACTGGTTATCCAAAAGGCTAAAATCCTCAGCTTCAAAAACAGGCATTTCCCTCCAATCTTATGATAATCCGCTGTTTTTGAATACCCCTGCTGATTTGCAGTCTTTTTTTAAGCCTTCAAAGAAGAAGTTTTTTCAGACAAAATTTTACATTGACCAGCGCAAGAAACGGGGTATTTTGGTCACAGACGAAAACAGCCCTATTGGAGGAAAATGGAGCTTTGATGCAGCCAATCGCAAGAAATATCCAAAGAAAAAAACACCTCCCACAATCAATTATCCCACAAACAATCCGTTTTATGAGGAGGCAAAAAAATATGTTGCAGAGCATTTTGAAGGGCATCTGGGGGAACTGAGTGAAAAAACTCTTTACCCTACGGATTATGATTCGAGTCAAAAATGGCTGCAAGAATTTTTAAAACAGCGTTTTGAAGAATTTGGAGCCTACGAAGATGCCATTGTTGTAGGCGAATCTATTTTGAATCACAGCGTGCTGACTCCAATGCTCAATGTGGGGCTTCTTACACCTAAAGAAATCCTAAACGCTGCTATTGAAGCTGCAAAAAAACACACTATTCCTATCAACTCCAATGAAGGTTTTGTGAGGCAAATCATTGGCTGGCGTGAATTTATCAGAGGAATGTATGAGTGCAAAGGAACTGAGCAACGAACCAAAAATTTTTGGGGTTTTGACAGAAAAATACCCAGATCGTTTTATGATGGCACTACGGGCATTTACCCGATTGACCATACCATCCAAAAAGTATTGAAAACAGGATATTGCCACCACATCGAACGGTTGATGGTTCTGGGTAATTTTATGGTTTTGTGCGAATTTGACCCTGATGAAGTCTATCAATGGTTCATGGAATTGTTCATTGATGCGTATGATTGGGTGATGGTGCCGAACGTCTATGGCATGAGTCAGTTTGCAGATGGTGGCTTGATGAGCACCAAACCTTATATCAGTGGCAGCAATTATTTGAAGAAAATGAGCAACTATCCCAAGGGAGACTGGCAAGCCATTTGGGATGCTTTGTTTTGGAGATTTATGCACGTACACCGTGATTTTTTTCGCAAAAATCCTCGATTAGGTATGCTTGTGGGGAGTTTTGATAAAATGCCCAGTGAAAAACGGGAAAACCTAATCAAGACTGCCGATGATTACCTGAGTCAATTGGGAAACTCCTAGTAATTCATACAATCATTCAAAGGCTGCAAAACGATACACCTTTGCTTTTCCTTCTACAATCACTCCAAGAACCCGCTCTTTTTGAGGCAATCGTGTGTCTTCATAAGTAATCGGAAAAAGTAAAAAATCATTGTCATACCGATAATCGTCTCCATCTCGGTTGGTATAAGGGTAGATTCCATACAATCGGTTATGCCCTGTATTGGTAGAAGCGACTTCCGTTTGGGGGTACATTTGTTTCCAAGCCGCCCAAGTCGTTTCGACCAGTGGGTGAGTTTTGATTTTTGTGCCTTTCAGTGCGCCATTGATGCAGTCCAAACGCATTTGAGACCAATTTCTGTCTGTGGCTCTTTCTTAGTGAATCAAATTGTTATTGTAGAGCCTGCCTGACACACCAAAAGTTGTGATTTTTCCGCCCACATTTCTATCCCAACCAATACCCGTTCCTGTGAGGGGGCAGTAGGTAATGGCGATGTTTGTTTGCTCCAAATCGTCATTGATGATTTCGTGCCAATCCAAAATAGAATGTGGATAGGCTCGAATGGTGTTACCCGATTTGAAGCCAATCACCAAATCCTCCTCTCCTACATAATCCACCTCTTCGGGATTCAACATTTCAGGATTTTCTAAGGCTGGAATTCCGTCCTTTCCAGGGCCTCCATTCAGCACCAAACTCGTAGGAACAGACCATTCTCCTGTACCCACTTCATTTGGAGGAGCATTTCCCGATGCACCTTCGTGAATTTCTACATTGGGATAAAAAGTACCCCAACTGAACCAATAACCCATGTAGGCATCCAGTGATTGCAGCCTCTCCCCTTTTCGCTCTCCTTCAATGGCTTCGCCAAACACATCCCATTTGTTTCCCTCATTATCGACCATGATGACAGGCAGTTCGTCCTGCACCGTTTCAAAGTTCAAAGCCGTCCCTTCCACTGTTTTGGCTTCAAAAGCCACCATAAAACGCTTCATCGAATCGCCGACTATAATCAATGAAACTCCATTGAAGTTGTCTTCAACAATTCTGATATTTCCCTTTTGAACTTCCTCCACTTCCTCTTCGGTTTCTTCTGGAATAGGTGGGGCAGGAGTTTCTATTGGGTCTTTGGAGCAACTCAATGCAAGAGCTATCCAAACAAAAAGGAGGACATAAATAAGCGGTTGATAATTTTTCATTGGTCAATGTTTACATTTTTGAACCCAATATACGCTCTTTATGTCCTCCTTGCTGTCTAAAAAATTACAATTGAAGTTTACAATGCTGCTTATCCTTATTCCACCAAAACCTTTCCACTCCCTACCAACTCATTGTTTCCCTTCAAAATCCGAAATACATACATTCCACCCTCCAATTCTCCTCGCTTCAATACCATTCTCCATTTCCTCCCTCAAAACTTTCTGCCCCAAAATATCCATCACCTCCAAATGATAATTCCCTTTTGGCAAATTCTTCACTTCAATACTTGTAAAACCTAAAAACAGGATTCGAGATGTTGGTATTTTTTTATGCTTATCCTCATTTTCATTCTACAATGGGTAACCTTTTAGGGCATTATCCTATTAATAAATAGAACGAAATCTTATGAAGATAGGTAGACTATGACAGCACCTTCAAACTTTGAAGAACAACAGAAAAAAAACCAAATTTGGCTACAAAAGTGGACACTCTAATTTTGCGTCACGCAGGTAACAACCGACTTACTGAACATTCTTGGCAAGACATTCCCAAAAGGGTTTTTGGGCTGAAATTGAAATAATTGCCCAAACAACTTGTAATCAAAATCAGATTGAAGAAAACACAGTAATTGATTGCCCAATAAAAATTCAACAAAGTAAGCGAAGTTTGTGAGGTTGTCATTTTTTGCTTACAAGTCTGACTGTTTTTTATTATTTTTAAAAAAACTAATCATATAAGATTATTAATCTTGCAATTAATTTAATAAAAAATTATTAATAACTAAAAACCAGTTACCTTAACCTAAACAACACATCTTTCTTTAAAATTAAAATGACTAAAACATGACTTTAAAACAATCTAAAACCTAAGTGTTGATTAAAATCTTAGAAAAAACACTATACCTTTATGGAAAGTAAAATTCATTTTGGTTTAAGAATCTTGTATTTCAATATCTACACATTTTTCAAAAAATTCTACAGTAAAAATAAG
>JBGCDY010000808.1:0-5761 GCA_045105835.1 Chitinophagales bacterium | reverse complement strand
GGGTAAAACCATCTTGTCAAAATCTATTGGCATTCGTCAAACTTCTATTGAATTGTCATTGAAGGGATTGAAGCCAGGAATATACCTATTACAGTTAAACACAAAAAAGGGCATTATTTCTAAGCGAATTATAATTTTTTAAAAAACAATATAATAATGAGGCACACTGCCCAGATTTCGACATCAAAGAGCAGCAATGCCTCACAGCAATTTTTACTCAATAAATGTAACACAATTATGCGAAAATTTCTAAGTATTCTACTTGTACTCTTTTCATTTGTCGCTGTTGAAGCGCAACCTATCGGAGAGGGATGTGCAGTTGATTTCACGGCAAGCGTTGACAACCTTGAGTTGTACCTTAATGGAAATGCAACTTTGGAAGATTCTACGGAGGCTGTAACCTGGTCATGGGATATTGGAGAATTAGGTTCTATCATTGATGTAGACCTCAATTCTCAGTCAGTTGTTGTTGTAGCACTACCTGGTGTTTATACAATTTGTTTGACCATTACGACCTCTACTGGATGTAGTGCTATGTCTTGTCAAGATGTTGTTGTAGAGCAAGATGGCTTTGGCGGTGGAGATTCAACAGATTGCTTCATGTGGGCAAGTTTCTTCATGACTACAAGTGGTACTACTGCTACCTTCAATGATATTTCATTCAATGGCAACAACCCTGATGGCATTAACTCTTGGGCTTGGGATTTTGGAGATGACAATACTTCAACAGATCAAAACCCTATTCACACTTATACAGCAGAGGGAGTTTATACGGTTTGTTTGACTGTTACCAATGATGATGAATGTACAAGCACCAATTGTCAAGATGTGAATGTGGGAGATGTAGCCATTGATTGTACGACTATTACCAATGGTACTTCGCCTTATGGTGCTGATGACTCTATCTTTTTGCAGGTAATTGCTGCAGACAGTTTCTGCTGTACAGGTAATTGGGATGGCGTTTGTCAAAGTTTGTACGATGAAATCGCAGGTAATGGAAACGGAGGAATAGATACCACAGATTGTGTTACTATTATCAACGGCACTTCTCCTTACAGCTCTGATGACCCTATCTTTTTGCAGGTAATTGAAGAAGATAATTATTGTTGTACGGGTGCATGGGATGGTATTTGCCAAGGTTTGTACGACGAAATAGCGGGTAACGGCGGTGGAGATTCAACAGACTGCTTCATTTGGGCAACCTTCTTCATGACTACAAGTGGTACAACTGCTACCTTCAATGATATTTCATTCAATGGTAATGATGATGATGATGGAATTAACTCTTGGGCTTAGGATTTTGGTGACGATAATACTTCTACTGAACAAAACCCTGTTCATACTTATATAGAAGAAGGGCTTTACACGGTTTGTTTAACCATTACAGATGACGAAGGATGTACAAATACCAGCTGTCAAGATGTCAATGTGGGAGATACATCTATTGATTGTGCAACGATCACCAATGGTACTTCACCTTATGCTGCTGATGACTCTCTATTCTTGCAAGTAATCGCTGAAGATAGTTTCTGCTGTACAGGTAATTGGGATGGCGTTTGCCAAAGCATCTATGATGAATTAGCAGGTAATGGAAATGGCGGAGAAGACAGTTTGTGCGTTGCAATCTTCTACCACACTGCAATGGATTCTACTGCCGCTGGCAATGATTTCTTAGGAGGTTTGACTGTTACATTTTGGGATGGTTCTTCGGGAGCTGGCGATTGGTCTTGGGACTTTGGTGATGGCAATACTGCCACTGGTCCTCAGGTAATGCATACTTACGACATGGAAGGAACTTACACAGTTTGTTTGACTATTCTTAATGAAGTAGGTTGTACAGCCGTTTACTGTGAAGATATTTATATTACAGAAGGAAATGGCTGGGAAGATTGTTATGTTGGATTTGAAGCATACGCCACAGATGCGACAGCTACAAACGCTGGTTACAACTTCAATTTTGAAAACTGGTCTGTAGATAATACCGTTGCATGGTCTTGGGACTTTGGTGATGGTGCAACATCTGACGAACAAAGTCCAACATATACTTACACAGAAGATGGCATTTACACCGTTTGTTTGACCATCGCAACGGAAGATCAATGCGTGAACACCATGTGCTACGACATCGTAGTAGGAGCTACAGGTTGGGGACCAACAGGACTTACTCTTTGTGGAAGCGTCAATGTTGCCAACAACTTCAATGAACCAACGGCTTATGATGCAACGGTTTACTTGATTGAATACGATGCAAACAACAATACCTTGACAGCAGTAGATTCTACTATTGCGATTGGATTTGGATGGGGACAAGACGATAGCAGCAGCTTCTCTTTCTACTGTTTTGATGGATTGGAAGAAGGTAGCCAATACTTGGTCAAAGCAGCTATGAATGAATGGTCTCCATTGTACAATGACTACTTACCTACTTATTACGATGGCGTTTTGTCTTGGATGGATGCTACGACTGTGACAGTAGATGAAGACCTATACGGAATTGACATCAACATGGTAGCAGGCGACAATCCTGGTGGAGCTGGATTCATTGGCGGTAATATTGCTGATGGTGCAGGCAAAAGCTTAAGCGAATTGGAAGGCATCATGGTTATTCTTTTGGATGCAAGTGGCAATCCTATTGGATTTACACACACTGACGAGGAAGGAAACTACTCTTTTGATGGCATTGCTTATGGTACTTACACCGTTCACATCGAAATCATCAATCTTCCAAGTGAACCAGTTACTGTTACCATCAGTCAAGATATTCCAATGGTAGAAGATGCCAACTTTATCAAAACCAACGAGGAAGTATCAGCGGATTTTTCAAGTTCTATCGAAGACTTAATTTTGGTAGGTATCAATGGCTTCAATGTTGCGCCTAACCCAATTCAAGTTCAAACCGTTATCGGCTTCAATGCAGAACGAGCAATGGAAGCGGATTTGGGTATCTTCAATGTAATGGGACAACGTGTTCACCAAGAAAGCTTGAATGTTGAAGCAGGTTCAAACACCTTTGAAGTAGATGCAAGTAATCTTCCAAATGGTATTTACTTGATTCAACTTTCTCAAAATGGACAAGCTGTTCACCAAGTAAAAGTGGTGAAACAATAATTAATCATAGGAAAAAATTTAGTGGCATGAGATTATAGGCTTTGGATTTTTATATCCATAAACTTCCGAAGCCTTACTCATCACACTAAACAACTTAATCAATACTCAGAATCTTGTAAAATAAATAGTTTTAATTCTTATCATTTTAGTTTGGTTTATTAATATTAAAAGGGGATTCGATTCAGTTCGGATTCCCTTTTTTATTGAAGAGTGACTTCAAAGAAAAACGCCATAGATTCTGAAAATCTATGGCGTTTTTAAGTACCTAATCAAAAGTAATCGGGTATTTTTTTTTACTAAACCGTTGAATACAAGAAACTTACCTACAAGTCTTGCATCTTTTATCTCAGTACTTAGAAGTAACATCCCCAAAATAGGGTTTCTATTTCAGTTCGTTACCAAGTCATCTTTTTGTAGGTCAATGAGAAATGACTTATTTCTCCAAAATCTCAATCAAAGCATCGCTCATCCCCATATTCGAATAACCACCATCGTGATACAAGTTTTGCATCGTCACCATT
The DNA here is from genome assembly GCA_045105835.1 of Chitinophagales bacterium. Taxonomy (GTDB): domain Bacteria; phylum Bacteroidota; class Bacteroidia; order Chitinophagales; family UBA2359; genus JAUHXA01. The sequence goes on along the minus strand of JBGCDY010000808.1, from coordinate 2,132 downwards.
CGTGTATAATCCGAAAACAAACTAATGCAATAATCTGCACAAGTATCAGCATCCGCATTGCCCAAAGGAGAAATTTTGTCGGCATAGTCGAAGAAACTACCGAAACCTTTCACCCCCGTACCAGCAGTTGTTTTGGTAGGTGATTGCGAAACCGTATTCACCCGCACCTTGTTTTTGATGCCATAATAATAGCCAAAACTACGAGCGATGGACTCCAATGTAGCCTTTGCGTCCGCCATGTCACCATAACCAGGAAAGACCTTTTGAGCTGCAATATAACTCAAACCCAAAACAGAGCCCCATTCACTGATGGCATCTTTCTGATAGGCGACTTGCAGCATTTTGTGGAAAGAGATAGCTGAAACATCCAAGGTTTTTTGCAGCCAATCGTACTTCAAATTCGTGTAAGCACGTTTTTTACGCACATTTGGAGACATCCCAATGGAGTGCAATACAAAGTCAATCTTTCCACCCAACAAATCCATAGATTGGTCGTAGAGGTTTTCGATGTCTTCAATACTTGTCGCATCCGCAGGGATGATTTCGGTATTGCAGATCTCTGCCAATTCTTTGATTTTACCCAAACGGAGTGCCACAGGCGCATTGGAAAGGGTAAAAGTAGCACCTGCTTCTTTTGCCTTCAATGCGATACGCCATGCAATCGAATTTTCGTCCAATGCCCCCGTAATGATTCCTCGTTTGCCTTCTAATATTTTATGAGTCATATTTTGAATTGTTCATTATTCACCAAATTCAACATTGAAGTAAAAGGACGAATAAAACATCCAAATAAATATTATGATTGGTAAATGATAAAAGGATGAAATCTGTATTTTTTGGTTTTTCGGTAAATCTTAGGGAGATAGAAATAAATTTGCGTAGGCTATTATTTGCTAAATCCCTTAACAAATGAAGGTTTTTGAAGTCCGTATGAGAAGCACTTCAAAAGCCTTCAAGAATAAACATTCATTTTTCTACAAGCCAAATGCCTCTTTCACTTGATCCACATAATCCAATCTTTCCCAAGAGAAAGCCTCGTGACCATTAACCATCACAGGTTTTCTACCCATGTGACCATAAGCCGCTGTAATTTGGAAAACAGGATTTTTCAAGCCAAATCTTTTGACAATTGAATTGGGACGTAAGTCAAAAATCTTTTCGATTTTGACTGCAATCTCAGCATCACTTTCAGCCACTTTCTTGCTACCATAAGTATTGACATACACACCGACAGGTTTTGCGACACCAATCGCATACGCCACCTGTACCAATGCTCTATCTGCCAATCCTGCTGCTACCATATTTTTGGCAATGTGTCGAGTAGCATACGCTGCAGACCTATCCACCTTTGAAGAATCCTTTCCACTAAAAGCACCTCCACCGTGTGCGCCACGACCGCCATAGGTATCTACGATGATTTTTCGACCTGTAAGCCCAGTATCACCATGTGGTCCTCCAATAACGAACTTACCCGTAGGATTTACGTGGTAAATGATATCGTCTCCAAACAAAGCTTGATTATCCGCAGATAATTTAGCCTTTGCTCTTGGAATCAAAATGCGGATAACATCTTCCTTGATTTTTGCAAGCATTGCCTCATCTTCGGCAAAATCATCGTGCTGAGTAGAAATAACGATGGTATCAATTCGAAGAGGTTGATGGTCATCACTGTATTCAATCGTCACCTGAGATTTAGAATCGGGGCGTAGGTAAATCATTTCTTTTCCACCTCTGCGAATATCCGCCAACTCTTCCAACAATAAATGCGACAATTCCAAAGTCAAAGGCATGTAATTGTCCGTTTCGTTACTAGCATAACCAAACATCATTCCTTGGTCTCCAGCACCTTGATCTTCTTCCTTCGCACGCTCAACACCTTGGTTGATGTCGGGAGATTGTTCATGTAGAGCAGAAATCACCCCACACGCCTCAGAGTCAAATTTGTATTCCGACTTCGTATAGCCAATTTTTTTAATGACAGCTCGGGCAGTTTGTTGAACATCAACATAAGCCTTGCTTTTGATCTCGCCACTTACAACGACCAAGCCAGTTGTAACCAAAGTTTCACAAGCCACCTTGGAGTCAGGGTCTTGTTTTAAAAACTCATCCAATATAGCATCCGAAATCTGATC
>JBGCDY010000807.1:0-2779 GCA_045105835.1 Chitinophagales bacterium | reverse complement strand
TTTTAAAAAAAATTAAAAAATAAACAGCCAAACCTCCTTGAAGCCCAAAAAAGGAAATATCCTATCGGAACATCTTAGGTGCTGCCTCTATTTCAAATGGACGTTTGGAGAGGGCGCATTTGTGATTTTTGTTTGCATTTTTTTTGAAAAAAAAAATCGAGCTTCCTTATTCACTCACTTTCAAAGCCAAATAAATGCTGATAGCTATTGTTCCGACTGCTCCACCGAGGCATCGAGGCGAGCCCTCCAATTCGGCTGCAACAAATACAAAGTACCTGCCGTCATCAACAACAAAGCCAAAATGATCAAGCCCCATTCGGAGAGGGTGGGAATGGATGCAGGTGAAGCAGTTGAATCGAAAGTTATAGTAGTGACAATATCTCCAATTGAAGTATGAATAGTACTATTTCCCACAGAGATGTAGTAAGTTGTGCCTGGTGTCACGTTTATAGATACTGTAGGGTTAATGGTATTATCAATAAAAGAGCTTTGACCGCCTTCTTCATTGAGGGGAAAGCCATTTCCTGTATAGACACACACACTTAAAGCAGTAGGGTTAGAAGGACTTGTTCCTGCCCCTAAAGCAGTAGGGTTAGAAGAACTTTTTGTTTCAGGCACTATCATAGTTGCCGAAGCAGTAAGTGTTCCTGCAGAATTAGGAGTGATTTTATACCACCAATTCGCATTGTAAAAACCATTGTCACAAGTATTTTCATTGGGTTCTTGTGCGGCAAAAGCATCTGATTGTGTACTAGTTACTGTATGATTGAAAGGGCTGCTTAGAGCCTCTATCGCATCTGCAAGGGCACTATTGGCAGGTTGCGCCAATACATAAGAAGTATTGCCTACCAATAGAAAATACATAAGCAAGGAGAATAAAGAGAATTTGGGCTTAAAAATATAGCTCATTTTAAATAATGTTTAATGAATTAAAAATAATTGCAATTGAAAACTTCCGTCACAAAAGTAGGGTGTGTACAAAAAAAGAAAAAACATGAACGGTACATTTTGATATTTTTTACTCCTCATTTTTATCAATTAGAAAGGACAGCCCATTTTTTTGCCTCCTGCTCACCTCAAATACTTCTCTTTTTCCCATAATGACTTCGCCTCTCCGACCTTCTATATGGCTGAATTTCACGATTCCATTTATATTGATAATCACCGAACGGTTGATTGAATAAAAATTCTTTTTGGGTAAGAGTTCTATGCACTCCTTTAGGTTCATTGCTAAATCTATTTCTGAGTGATCTCGAAAAATAAGCTTTGCACACCTATTTGATGTTTCAATGTATAGAATATCATCTGGATCTATTAAATGATAATCTTCGGGAGTTTTAAATTCTATTTTTTTCATCGCAATTAAAAAACTTGACTTTTGGTAATTAACTCACTTGTTATAAAGAGGAGCTGCCCTATCCCAAACATTGTGATTAAGAACATGGTATTTTTTTAAGTGTTATATGTTTTTAGCCGCATCGCATTGACTGTCTTGAGGAGCTGTTCTATTTCAAATGGACGTTTGGAGAGGGAGCATTTGTGATTTTTGTTTGCATTTTTTTTCTATCTTTGATGAGAAACTTTTTTACTCAACCAAATTACCCACCCCGATATGCTTCCAAGTACGAGATTGGAGGTTTATTCTAAACAGATTAGACATTCATTTTCCAAAGAACACATAAGCTTAGTTGGAGATATTTTTCAGGCTTATTGTTCCCAAAAAAAGATTTTTCTAACTCCATCGACCCAAAGATTGCTTTTGAAAGCACTTCTTCAGGCTGTATGGCACGAGTGGAACAAGCGACAGACAGATGATGCCTCTCCTGCTATAGCCTTATTGGCAGAAGTAACACACTTAGAATGTCAGCTATTGGTTCAGAGCAATCAGGATGCGGATATGCTATTGCTCCAAACCCAACCTACTGAGCTTGCGGTCAAGTATCAGGAAATGATTGAGTTCGTAGTGAAAAAAAAGCTACAAGAACCAAATGACAGGAAGATCAACTTCCCTATGGACATCATCGCAAATATTCAGGAGCATGTTTTATCAAAGTTGGCGAGTGGAAAAATCTCGAAACAATACAAGGGCAAGGCATTGTTCAGTACCTACCTGTATCGAGTTGCGAATTATGCGCTGATAGATGAATTGAGAAAGCGTAAGTCTCGTATCGAAACAATCCCCATTGAGTCACTCTCTTCTAAATCTTCCTTAACTGCACCTAAAGAATTCTACAATGAAGCATTAGAGGAGTATCTCGAAAACTTTCGCATCTTACTTGGAATGATGTTTGAGCGAGAAAGAAAGCGTTTTGAATTTACCTTGCAGGTCATCTATTACTTGCCCATGAAGGCAAAGGTTGTACAGTCCCTCTACCCTAATTGCCCTGGAATTTTGCTGGTAGAAATTCTGAGCGTTTTTGGAGGAGAAGTTAAGGATAGAGGATTATCCTTGACTGAGATCTATCAATCCTTGTCTCTATTCATTACCCAATTGGAGAAGAAAAAGAAACCTATTCTTACTGAATCTTTAAGAGCTTGGTTTCAAAAGCGTTTGAATCAAGTGAAAAAAACCCTTTTTGAAGGGCTGTCTTTCGACTCCAAATCAGACATGGATCGCTATTTTGAGGTATTGGTGTATAAATTCTATAAACAGTTGTAAAAAATACCTGAGAGAGAGACAAAGGAATGCGGAAGAAATAAATTTACACTCTTAATTCCCCCTTTGAAGGGGGTTGGGGGATGTTCAGCCCTAAAAAATGTAAATTTATTTTTGTAGCGT
>JBGCDY010000806.1:0-7297 GCA_045105835.1 Chitinophagales bacterium | reverse complement strand
GTGCGTCCCGAAACTTTGACACGATGGGGCGAAAGAGTCGTAAATTGAATCGTGTCCCCAATCATGTACCGCCAAAGTCCTGCATTGGTCGAAATAATCAGTGCATAGTTCTTGCCGACTTCCACTTCTTCCAGTTGTAGGGTTCGTGGATTCTCCTTGTCCAATTCCTCCATGGGCATGAACTCATAAAAAATTCCATGCTTCAACATTAACAACATATCCTCTCGATTGGGCGCATCTTGTGCCGCAAAAAAGCCCTCGGAAGCATTGTAGGTTTGCCAATATTGAATTTTTCCTTTGGGAATCAGGGCTGCAAATTGTTCTCTATAGGGCGTAAAACTTACCCCACCATGTATGTACAATTCAAAGTTGGGCCAAACCTCCAATAGGTGGTTTTTACCCGTGATTTCCAATAGGCGTTTGATGAGCAAAATCGTCCAAGTTGGTACGCCTGCAAGGTGGGTTATGTTTTGATGGACGGTGCTTTGGGCGATTTGTTCGAGCTTGTGTTCCCAATTGTCTTGGAGGGCAATGGAGAGTTTGGGTTCATTGAGGAATTTGGCAAAGTAGGGCATATTTTGCATCAAAACGGCGGATAAATCTCCGTATTTGCTTTGTTCGTTGAGTTCACTGATACTGTGACTTCCTCCCATGATGATGGCTTTGCCTGTGTAAACTTGGGTTTTGGGATGTTGGTGACAGTAAAGGGTCATGCTGTCTATACCACCTTTGAAGTGACAGTTTTTGAGGGCATCTTTGCTGACGGGAATGAATTTGCTTTTGTCGCTTGTGGTGCCTGATGATTTGGCAAACCATTGGATAGGTTGTGACCACAAAACATTTTGTTCGCCCGACATGGTGCGGTTGATGTAGGATTTGAGACTGTCATAATCTTGTATCGGTACTCGCTTTTTGAAGTCTGCAATGGTGGAAATGCCTTGGTAATCGTGGTCTTTCCCCCAAGCGGTGTTTTTGGCTTTGTGAATCAACTCTTTGAAAACTTGCTCTTGGCTTTGTGACGGGTTTTGCAGCCAACGATTGATAGTGGATTGGCGGCTGGATAGGTATTTGGAGGCAACGGTGTTTAGGAGGTGCATATTGGTTTTGTTGTTTCAAAAAATCAAATTGACTAATTTTCTACCAATGCAAATATCATATTTTTCTGTGCCTTCAACATCCTAAAAATAAAATATAAATCCTCTACTTTCGTGCTATCATAAGCCTTTGAGATAAAATATTGTTTTTCTTCAAGGTGAGAAAAGAACCAAAATCGCCCCAAAATGTATGTACCAAATACAGGCACATTCTTGAAGTCTTGACCTTGTGTATCAAATAATGTAGGTTTTTGTTTCTTATGGTTCAATAACTTGGCAATATACATGGCTGCCAACATTTGCCCAACAGGGTCATTGGAGGAATCTTTCTCTTTTTTATATTCGTGCAGAAAAAAGAAGGGGCTTTCGGGTTTGTACCATCCTTTTGCCACCATCCAATCTGTTTTTCCACGGAGTAATTTGCTCTTTACTTCTACCTCAATAAATCGTTCTGAAAAAGAAGCAATTCCCAATTTAGGGTTGTCAAAATTCACCTTTTCTAATACCTGTGCAATGAATTTTTCTCGCAATTCTGTTTCATTCCACCCTCTAATATAAAAGATGAGTTTCTCTTGCAGTCCTTCCAAAAACTTAGTTTCTTCTTTTTGAAGGCTTATTTGCTCTGCTTTTTGTTCCCAATCCTTATAGACATTGCTTGCCTTTATACTCGGCTTGATGCCAAAGTATTGTATCACATCAGCTTCATCAAAAGTGGATAGGGAAATAACTTCTATACCATTTTTTTTCATGTCTGCTTTTTTAGAAAATAGTTGTTTTATTAAACCAACTAAAGGTAACAAAAAATGGTGATTTTATTGGAATTTAAGTGATATTCAATTCTGTCTTCTCTCACTTCAATAAAATCAAAACCGCTCCCAACAAGGTCATAAAGATGATGTATTGCTTATAAAAGGCATCACTGAATTTTTCGATTAACTTCACTCCTATTCCAAAGCCAACGAGAATGAAAGGGAAGAGGTGCAGGTTTTGGAGGAAGGTACTTGGGGTGATGGTCTGCCAAACGAAGATGTGGAAAGGGAGTTTGAAGATATTGACGAAGAAGAACAACCAAGCAGCGGTTCCGATGAAGGCTCTTTTCGGCAATTGCATCGCAAGGAAATAGATGTTGGCGAATGCTCCTGCAAGATTGCCGACCATCGTACAGAACCCAGCCGATAGCCCCATTACAATCGCAAAAACAGGATGTTTCGATATTTTGTCCGTGTTGATTCTACCCATCAAAAGAATCATGATTCCACTCAGAAAAATGATACCTGCCATCACCTGCTTAAACACTTCAAGCGACAGTTCTTTCCCCACAAATGTTCCGATGACAATCCCTACTGCCATTGCAGGAAATAAGCGAAAGAGAATGCGCCAGTTTACGTCTTTTCGATAGTAGAGAATGGCGAAAATGTCCGCAAATATGAGCATCGGCAATAGAATCCCTGTTGAGACTTTGCCGCCGTAGGCAAGTGCCATCAAGGTGACGGTGAGGAAGCTGATTCCTTTGAAGCCTGCTTTGGAGAAACCCAAAATAATGGCAGCGAGTATGGCAGTGAGTAGTGTATGGTCGATGGTAGAAGGATATTTTGTTGGTTTTGGAATTGATTGCTGCAAAGGTAAGGAATGCGGAAAAATTCAACTACGCATAAAGCCCTAAATAAAAAAGCCCAAGGAAACGTGTCCATTGGGCTTTTTTTAAGTTCAAAAATGTATCGTCTCTTCTTCGTTTTAGCAAACAACAACAGAGTTTTCTGTGCCATAAGGAGAGGCAGCATATTTGTCTGCGTCCCAGTCATTTTCCCACTTATCATCGTTGATTAGGTAGCGGAATTGGTATTCTTTGCCTACTTCCAAATCTACGGTTGTTTTGAAGCTTCCGTTTTTTAGAGGAGTCATAGCGATGGCAGTTTCTTGCTCCCACTCATTGAAGTCTCCCAACAATTTGACAGATTCTGCTTCTACAACTGCTTCTTTGGATAGTTTGAAAGTTACTTTACAAACTGGTTTGCTTTTTAGGAATTGCTTTTTAAGTCCCATTGTGTATTTCTTTTTGGTTAAACAATTATTTAATATCGAAATGACAATTATGATTTCGATAAACAAACCGCAAAAATACAGCTTTTTTCGCAAAAAAGAAAGCTATTTTTTAAGCCAACGTTACTATTAGGTTATCTTTAGAGCAAAATAGTTCCTAAATACGGCTTTTTGTCCCCAATTAGTTGCTGACGAGCCTTTTGGTTTTCTTCAAGAACTTGATGAAGAGGTAAACGAAGGTGATGATGAGTAGTGTGATGAGGTAAGGGAGGTGATTTTGCTCCAATATTGCAGGGTCGGCAGTGTATTGATGTTTTGCAACCAATGCCAATATGCCTATCATCCAAGTGTAGGTTGAATTGTATTCTTTGAGGATGAAACGTTTCCATTTAAAGCTTGCATTTCCGAGTGTTTCCCCCATTCCTTTCCAACTAATCCACCATCGGTTGACATCTTTTGTGTAGTCATCATAACCCGAGCCAAATTTGTTTCGCAAGAAATTTTCCTCTGCCAAGACGATTGCTTGGTAGAAAAACATAAACAAAGGCATCAAAATACCTACAAAGTAAACTGAATTGGAGGCAATTCCTAAACCCAATAAAACGAGTAGGTTACCGACATAAAGTGGATTTCTGCAATGAGAAAAGATACCTGTGGTGACCAAATCTTCGGCATACACACGTCTGTCTCTTCCGCCTCGGATGATGTAGTCCAAACCAATCGTCATACCACGGATGACTTGTCCCAACAAGACTACCAACAGACCAGCACCTATTGCCGTCCAGTAATTGGCAAAAAGAGGGGGGGCGGGTAGAAATAGGCAGATGTAGAAGAGGGGAAATAGAAAGTTTCTGTAATGAAATAAGAAATTACCGAGTTTAACCATGTTGATGCGTCAAAAGAATGAGAATGAAGAGAAGAGTCTTAAGTTCAAAATACACATTCAAACTCAAAAACTCTTTGATTTAGAGTTGATAAAAAATAAAAAGCCATTTGGATTAGCTGCAATAAAGCAGTACACTATTTCACGGCAATTAGTCCACTGAAATTGTACCATTTGAAGAAAGTTTCGCAATAGCGGAAGCCATGATTCTGAATCATTTCAATGTTTTCATTGAGTTTGTATGGAATCAATACATTTTCGAGGGCTTCTCGTTTTTGTGAAATTTCCATTTCGCTGTAATCATGTCGCTTCTTCATATCGTAGTAATATTTGATAAACAAGCGATTGAACAAAGAATCTTCTCCTAAAACCTTCTCAATGATGATTAGGCAGCCATTTGGATTCAATTGTTTGTAGATGTCTGCAATCAATTTATCACGGTACAAGGGGCGCACAAATTGAAGGGTCAAACACAGAATCGCCACCGAAGCGTTTTCCATTTCGATTCCTTTGTTTAGGTCTGCATACTCCAACTTATAGGGGCGGGTGATACCTGCTGTTTTGAAGTTGTTTTCACATTTTTCAAGCATTTCCCGAGAATTGTCCAATCCAACTATTTGAACCTCTGGAGGGAGTATTCTATCCAAGTTGATAAGTGTCGTTCCCGTCGAGCACCCTAAATCATACACATTAGAGGATTCTGTCGCAAAATCCCTCACCATTTCGGTAATCATTCGCTGCATTTCGAGATAGAATGGGACAGAACGGGTCACCATATCATCAAAAACAGACACAACCGAGTCTCCAAATTTGAAGTCTCCTACTGCTGAATACTCTTTGTCGAAGATGTTATCTTTTTCCATAGCCACAAAATTAATTAAAATATTTATAGATAGAAAGAGATTTTTTAGTCCTATTGATTCTGTATTATATAGTGGATTGAAGAGGTGCAATAGATTTCTCTGAATCACCTTCAATAAGTAATGATTGAAAAACCGAATGCCAATTTAAACTTCGAAAATCGTTAGCGTAAATGTAAAACTTGTTTTTTAGGCATGACTAACTTAATAGATGTTATTTTTTTAAAAAAAGTAACATTCGACTAAAAAAAACTTTATTCAGAAATCGCTATTTAACAAGAGAGTTTACTATGTGATTAAAATAAATTCTTTTTTTTCTTTTGAATAAGCACCTGATTTAAAAAAAAATATGTACTTTGCATATGAGCATCGAATTATTTGGTATAAAATCATAATACTGTAAAAATTTAATATCATATTTGTTATGCATCGAATTTTTATGTACTTTTGTAACACACAACTTAACAGTATAGCAAAACTATTTCATAGATATTTTCTTTAAGCAAAATGTCCATGAAAGCTCAATCACTCTCTTAGGAATTACACACATGCACACATACTAAATGTATGATTTTTTCAACTAAAAAACTGTACTATCATGACCACAATTGTAGGAATTGGAGGAGGTGAACTAAATCTTCGTGATAACCTCCCTTTTAATCGCTTGATTGTCAAAATGGCTCAAGCAACTCAACCTAATGCCTTGTTTATACCTACGGCATCAAATGATGACCCACTTCATTATGAGGTATTCAAGGAAGTATATGGCAACCAATTGGGATGCAAAACCGATCAACTCTTATTAATGAATGAGCCTATGTCAGCTAATCAAATAGCTGAAAAAATAAATAAGGCTGATATTGTATTTGTAGGGCCTGGCAATAGTTTGATGATGATGCGGCGTTTAAGGCATTTGAAGGTTGCGCCATTACTTTATAAAGCCTTCCAAAAAGGCACACTTATGGCAGGTATTGGAGCAGGAGCTTCTTGTTGGTTTAGATTTGGGCACAGCGATGCGATGTCATTTTACGAATCTAAAAAACGTGGCAACTGGAAATTTATTCGTGTAAAATGCTTGGGTTTGGTGGATAGGTTAATGCTCTCACCTTACTATCAAAACAAAGAACGCCAACAAGATTTTGAAATGATGGTGGATAGGCTTGGCACTACAGGTATTGGTTTACCCGAGAAAATGGCGATTGTAGTCAAAGATGGCTACTACAAACTCTTTTCTGACAACACCAAACAAGTGGCTTATAAGGTCTATAAACTTCGAGGAAAGTCTGTTTCAGTGCCTATTGAAGTAGTAGATGAATGGCGTTCTTTGGGTCAGTTATTACAAAGACCTCAAGTGTAATTTTTTATAATCACACTAAAAAATCATAAAATATGCAGAACTGCAGGCTAATAAATTACTTTAGCCTGTTGTTCTTGCATGTTTTTATTCAAAACAATTAAGACACTGTTACATTAGTATCAAATAAAGATGTTTAGCGTTTTAATTTGTAGTTCTTATTTTGCTTCAAAAATCAACATTCGGTTGCTATCCATCTGAAAAACTTCCCCATTGGGAAAGACAGGTAAGAACCGATTTTCAAAAAAACCTTGTGATTCTAAATAAGCAGTACTCGAAACGGTCATGGTATTGTAGAATAGGAAAGCATTTGGGGCTAATAGCTTCTTTAAATTTTGAAGAAAGGCAATACTCCTAAATTTCATGGGGGTCAAATCGTCTAAAAAAACATCTACTGCAATCAAATCATATTGCATATCGTCTCGTGCGACAAAATCATACGCATCTTCACAAAAAGTCGTCAATCGCTTCGATAAATCAGGTTTAATATACTGACGACACAGTTTTATCACCACTTCATCTATCTCTACTCCAAAAAAATGTGCTCGGCTTTGTTGGAAGTGACCTTGAAGCATCAAAGGCACACTTGCCAATCCCAAACCTAAGACCAAGACTTTTTGCAGTTGGCGATTTTGTACATTGTATTTTTTGAAGGATCTGTAATAGTTATCATACAGATCTTCAAACGAATAAGTAGCATGTTCTGTATTCAATTGAAAGCGCCCTTTACTCAATACCACCTCCAAATAGGGATTGAACCCACTGCTCGTTGTTTGGACTTTTTGTTCCCAAACATAACTCAGCCAACGACGCAAGAAAGAAGGTTGAGAAGGAAGATTTGTCTTTTTAAACATTGCACAAAAAATTGTGGATTAGGAGAAACGAATTTTGGCAAACAAGTCCCAAATAATTACCCCAACACTTACTGCAATGTTGAGTGAATGTTTGGTGCCAAATTGAGGAATTTCAATACAAGCATCCACCAACTGCATGACCTCCGCACTCACTCCTTTCACCTCATGCCCAAAAACCACTGCATACTTGCCTCCTGCCTCTACTTCAAAAT
>JBGCDY010000805.1:0-5222 GCA_045105835.1 Chitinophagales bacterium | reverse complement strand
AAGGAATATGAACTGCAATAGTCTTGCTACCATTATCTTGTTGTACAACTTTGATATAAGATATTGCTCCAAAGGGATTTGCATTTGCAGTAGAGCTGATTGCTATCAGGGCACTTAGCAATAAACTTGTTAAGATTAATTTAATGTTTTTCATGTTACGTTAATTTTAAGTTTTCTAAAAAGAGAACCTTTTAGTTTTGAAAACGGTTATCTTGTCTTGAAGTCGGCTAAATAGTTTTCTGTATTACTTCCACTGCAAAGGTAAACCAACACGCAAGACCTCACTACTGCTATATTGACAACTTGTGATGCTATTTTAACCTTCAATGTACATAGCCTGTGCAAACGACTGAAAATCAGACTGCAAACTTTAAATCTGTATTTTCTAACGAAACCAAAAGTAAATGAAACCCGTATTAGAAGCCATTCAACCCAATTTTGGTAGCTCCTTTTCAGTGCGCCAATTTCAGGAACACAGGAACCAAAAAACACTTTGGCATTTTCATCCCGAATACGAATTGGTGTACATCGCCAATGGAAATGGCAAAAGACACATCGGACAACACATCTCCTATTACCGCAATGGTGATCTACTATTGCTAGGCCCCAAACTGCCCCATTTGACCTTTGGAAGTCAACGAAAAGAAAAACAAAGGAAAATTGTGGTAAGACTAAAAGAAGATTTCTTAGGAAATGATTTTTTGAAAACACCCGAAATGGCTGCCATTTGCCAATTGTTCGAAAAAGCCAAACGAGGCATCTCCTTTTCTTCAAAAGTAAAAGAAGACATTGGAGAACGATTGGAATACTTGCTTCAATTACCCCAATTTCCCAAGCTCTTATCTCTGCTCGATATCCTGCAATCGCTAGCAAAAACTGAAGAGTATCAAATTCTGAACACAAAAGGCATGACCGTAGAAGTCAATGTACAGGAGCAAGAGCGCATGGTGGTCATACACGAATACATCCAAAACCACTACCAAGAAGCCATCAGCCTTGCAGACATCTGTCAAGAAGTCCACATGACCGTACCCGCATTTTGCCGCTACTTCAAAAAACTAACAGACACGACCTTTACCAAATTTGTCAATGAATACAGAATCGCTCAAGCGTGCAAATTATTGGTGGAAGAAGATATCTCTATTGCAGCTCTGGCGTATGAAGTAGGCTTCAACAACTTGTCTCACTTCAATAAAATGTTTAAGGAAATCACCCAAAAAAGCCCCACAGAATACCGAGAGGCAGTGGGGAATAGAGTAGTGTAATCCAACGAATAAGGTGGAATAAGTAAGTAGGAAGACAAAAAAAGGTGTTAGAAGTGAGATTGTAACTTCCTTATATTCAATATGGCTCAGGTGTTCTCACGAACCCAATACGCCCTACAATCCAGTGTCCTGTCCAACAATTTACCCCCAAACATCATACGTCGCAAAAGCGCAGGGTCTCCAAAAGTATGGTGCTGGTTCAACAAGACATTCACTTCCCGTTCCGAATACTTTTTGTTCGCTTCAAACTTGGTAATCAGGTATTGAAGCACCAATCTTTTTTTGCTGTGTTTGGTAGGCCACTGTTCGACTTGTAGCGCATCATTGAAGTAAGAAACAATCGGTTTGTATTCTTCCCCGATTTTGGACAAAATAAGCAATTTAGGAGATTCCATAGTATGACAGGATTTGGAGTAATAAATGAAAGATAATCAAAATTAAAACTTAATTTTGACGGCCATTTATCAACTGCAAAATCTTGATATAAGTTCCTTTGTGTCCATATTAAAACACGAAGAAATCGCATTTGAGGCTCAACAAAATTTCTAAAATATTTTATTAGAAACGCCCTGAAAGGGCATCGGCAACAGCATGGGGCAACGCCCTATGGATGAAATTAAAGGATGAAACAGCCCCGAAAGGGCGTAAGCAATTCCTCCCTTCAATCTGAACAATCCTATGAAAACACCTTTCGAAGTAATATACGAAGACAACCACATCATCGCCATCAACAAACCCGCAGGAATGCTGGTACAAGGCGACAAAACGGGCGACATTCCCCTAAGTGAACATGTTAAACAATACGTCAAAGAAAAATACAACAAACCTGGTAAAGTCTATCTCGGAGTCACCCACCGCATTGACCGCCCCGTATCGGGTGTGCTCTTATTTGCCCGCACAAGCAAAGCATTGACACGACTCAACAAGATGTTTCAAGAAAAAACCATCCAAAAAACCTATTGGGCAGTCGTCAAAAACCGTCCGCCCAAAATGCAAGACACTTTGATGCACTACCTGATCAAAGACCAAGCCCGCAACAAATCCAAAGCCTATCCCATCGAGCGAAAAGGGACAAAAAAATCCGAAACCCAATACAAATGGCTTTGCAGCTCGGACAACTACCACCTGCTCGAAATGAAGCCCCTCACAGGCAGACACCACCAAATCCGAGTCCAACTATCCACCATAGACTGCCCCATCAAAGGCGACATCAAATACGGCTTCAAGCGCACCAACAAAGATGCCTCCATCCACCTACACGCCCGCCAAATCGAATTCATCCACCCCGTCTCCAAAGAATCCATGTCCATCACCGCCCCACCCCCAAAAGAAGTCATCTGGACTGCCATGACCGAAAACCTTGTCAACAATCGCAAATAGTAACAAGAGTGCCATTGTCGATTGAGTGCGTATTGTCATTTTGTAAAAAACCTCTGTTTGAATAGGACTATTTGTGTTCATTTCTACAATGTAAGATGAAGTCGCCAAACATTTTTTTTGCCGATTGAGTGCATTGTCATTTTGTAAAAATCTTCTGTTTGAATAGGACGATTTGGGTTCATTTCTACAATGTAAGATGAAGTCGACAAACGTTTTTTTTGTCGATTGTGTGCGTATTGTCATTTTGTGAAAATCTTCTGTTTGAATAGGACGATTTGTGTTCATTTCTACAATGTAAGATGAAGTCGAGAAGCGTTTTTTTTGTCGATTGTGTGCGTATTGTCATTTTGTAAAAATCCTCTGTTTGAATAGGACGATTTGTGTTCATTTCTACAATGTAAGATGAAGTCGAGAAGCGTTTTTTTTGGAATATAGGTTATTTGGAAGAAAATTATGGGCAATACCAAACAGCCGCAACCTTCAAAGAAAGGGCTTTGGATATTGCTCTTTCTTTGAATGACCATCCTATGGTAGCCGTGAGCCAATCGAATTTGGCGAATGTGTATGGCGATTTGGGGAGGTATGAGGAAGCTGCTAGCTTATTGGAAATCGCATTAGCCTCGGCGATAAAGAACTTTGGCAAAGCGCATCCGAGCGTAGCCGTGAGCCAATCGAATTTGGCGAATGTGTATCTGAATTTGGGGAGGTATGAGGAAGCTGCGAGCTTATTGGAAATCGCATTAGCCTCGGATCTAAAGAACTTTGACAAAGACCATCCTACGGTAGCCGTTCGCC
Source organism: Chitinophagales bacterium (assembly GCA_045105835.1). Lineage (GTDB taxonomy): Bacteria > Bacteroidota > Bacteroidia > Chitinophagales > UBA2359 > JAUHXA01. The sequence continues at coordinate 1,782 of JBGCDY010000805.1, read as the reverse complement.
AATCGAATTTGGCGAATGTGTATGGCGATTTGGGGAGGTATGAAGAAGCTGCGAGCTTATTGGAAATCGCCTTATCCTCGGATATAAAGAACTTTGGCAAAGACCATCCTACGGTAGCCACTAGTCTGAATAACTTAGCTAATGTTTATATGGCAACCAAAAATTATCAGCAGGCGAAAGAAGCTTGGTTGCAAGCTCTTCAAGTATTGAAAGCTCATTTTGGGGAATCACATCCTTATATTGATGTGACTATTAAGAGTCTGCAAATGGTAGAGATGTTTATTCAAATGCAACAAATGGGATTGAATCCAGAGGATTTGATGAAGTAGAGGCTGTTGATTAGCGAAAACTTTGACAGCGGTTTCAACCCTGTCAACAGTTGAAGCGACGTAGTAGGAACCCGTTTCAAACTGTTGGTAAAATTAAGAATTTACTCACTTTTGTTTGAGTATTACTTCATTTGGAGTTCTCTATCTATAATCGACCAACCATTGACGTATTCGCTCTTTGAAGCAAATAACCAATATAATTTGCAGCTTCTTGTTTTAGGTGGGTAGGCAGTTTTTCAAATTGATTGAAGATAGTCTGACTTTCAATGGTTTCAAGATCCAATCTATGTTGATTGATTTCATTGAGAATTTCTCGTAGTTCAACTGCAATTTCGTGGGGCGGATTCCCTGACAATGCAAAAGCAATCATTCTTTCTGCTTCTCGATAATCTCCAATATCCAAAGCCAAACAAGCTGCGCTTTTGAACAATACAGAACGAGTCGGTTCAATTTCGTACTGGTCAATCATTTGGATAGCCGCTTGTTTTTCTAATTGATAGGCTTTTGCAAACAATTCTTGGGCTTTGGAGAGATTTTTCTTTCGTTTTTCCAATAAAGCCAATTCTGTTAAATCCATTGCTTCGCTGTGTAATTCGTTGATATTGTTCATCGGATAGCTATTTTTGCGGTTGGAGCACTAAATTCTACAACAATAATAAAAGCTGTTAAGTTCAAATGGTCACTTTGTTTGGTTTGTTCCATTTTTGTTTTTAATCGCTGATTTATTTGTGATTTAGAGCCTTTTAGAATTCCTGAAATTTCCAATCTTGCCCGATTTTGAAAAGGGAATTTATCTTCTTTCAAGCCCAACCAAAAATCTATCCCTGTTCGCTTTCGAGAGCGTTTGATAACCTTGTATTTGGTGAATTTATGGACAATCAAAAGAGCCAAAGCAGTAGCACCATACTCTGTGGCTTCTTGTAAATCGTTCCAATTATCTATCATTTGTTGGCTTACTTTTTTCCAACTCAATTTGATTTCTTTAGTGACTGTTTTCCCTTCCACCTTGAATTCGACTCCAATTTGGTGCGCTTGATTTTCAAGGCAGACCGAAGCTGCTTCTGCATAAGCATCACAAGTTGAAGCTGTTGGGACATAAGATAGATCTTTGAGTTCGTATAGGTTGATTGTTTTGATAGCCATAATTCAAAGTGTTACTACAAAAAACAAATGTAGATATAAAAATACCCAATCTCAAAGTCTTTTTACTTCAAAATTGGGTATTCCATCATTCAAATTCGTTTAACTGTTGGCAGACTTGAAACTCTTCCCAAAGTTTCACTCCAATAAGTCCACCATCAATCGTCAGTCGCATAAATCGCCACTTCTCCCACAAAGGAAGTCGCCGTCTCCATCGTCACCCGCACATATCTACTCGTCACCTCTTCGACGTGTGCATTCCCAATGCCATTGTAGCGAAGGTCGTCCACAAACCGCCGAGTCCAATCACCAG
>JBGCDY010000804.1:0-4338 GCA_045105835.1 Chitinophagales bacterium | reverse complement strand
CAGTATTTTGCTAGAATCAGAAGCTATATTGTCACTGCTCGTAAACAAGAACTAAATGTCTTTGACGCTTTGATTAATCTCTTCGAAGATAATTCTACCTACACTAAACTCACCCAGTTAGCCTAATGCTGAATAGTAACCGCTTTTTTATAATTTAGTAGCCTATTGAGAACTTACCGAAGAAGGCAGTCAAAAAGGAACACCTGGCTTGGCAAATGATGGAACAAGTTTGTTTTTTAAGCGACATTACCCAGAAGATGTAGCCGCAACCGTCGCTTATGTATCGCCTTTGATTTTGGATAGAGAAGACCCTCGAACCGAAGGATGGACAGAAAAGAAAGTAGGTACTAAAAAATGTCGCCAAAAAATTGCCGCATTCCAAAGACTTGCCCTTCAAAAACGGGAAGAGTTATTGCCGCTCATTGCAGAATATGGCAAGCGAAAACGATGGACTTTTTCAGTAGGTTTGGAAGTGGTTTTGGAGTATGCCGTTTTGGAATATCCGTTTTCATTTTGGCAATGGGGTCATGATTGTGCCAAAATTCCTGAAAACTCGGCAAACATTGCAGCCATTTTCAAGCACTTGACCAACGTTTCGGGTTGGTGGTTGTATTCCGACCAAGGCATTGAGCATTACCTCCCTTCTTTTTACCAACATCAAATGGAAATAGGTTATTATGGTTTTCCGAAATCTCACCTCGAAGATTTACTCATTGCAGTACCCAATCCCGACAATGCTTTTTTTGCACCTAAAAATGTAACATTGAATTATTCGCCTGATTTTGTGCGAGATGTAGTGAATTGGCTCGACAAAAATGGCAGTCAAATCATCTATGTTTATGGTGATTTGGATACATGGTCGGCTTGTGCTGTCCGTTCCAATAAACGATTGGATGCTTTGAAAATGGTGGTCAAAAAAGGAAGCCACAGTTCCAGAATCAAGGATTTGTCAAAAAAACAAAAAAAGAAAGTGGAGAAAGCTTTGAAACGTTGGTTGAATCTAGGATAGATTTCGTAGAGACGTTGCACTGCAACGCCTTAGCACTACAAGGTCTTTGAACGCAATATCTTCACCTGTAAGGTGGTTAGAAAACAAAACCCGAAACGGAATCTATCAAAGAATGTTGATTTTCAAATCATAATAGGAGACGTTGCAGTGCAACGTCTCTACGGAATTTCAATAACAGGCACAACTATTCAGAGAATAGCTGTACTAAAAAAGCTCAATAAGGGAGATTTAATCACTATTGAGCTTTTTTTTCCTTTGAGTTTTCACTAAATGAAGCATCCCCACATAGCCGACATGACCGTTATATGTATTGTTGTACACAGCTTTTATCCTTCATAAATATCAAATTTTGCAGAAAAAGACTTCATAAATTCCTTGTTGGAAAAATCATCTTTAGTCATCGTAGAAAGCTGTTCTAAAAAAATATCGAATTGACCATTCTTGAATACCGTTAGCATTTTTCCACCTTTTTCACATTTAGCTTCATGCCAAATATTTGGTGGAATAGTGATGGTGTCTCCTTCTTTGAGGGTTACTATTTCGTCATCAAAAATAAGTTCCATTTCGCCAGTTAACATATAAAAAATTTCTGTCATTATTTTATGATGATGGCGTTTTAAATGAAATCCTGGTTTAAGAGTATCTTCAATCAAACATAATTCTCCATTCGTATCTCGTGATGATACCTTAATAAAGCAATGGTCTTGAGAGTAATCGTAATTTTCTCCTTCACCTTTTGCAATGAATTTCTTCGATTTCATAATTTTTTTTTGATTTTTAATTGTGTACAACGTCCCCGCATATACGGCATGCCGACCGAACATTGGGAATTTTTAATTTTCAGTTATTCCTAAACGGGTTATTCTTGGTTAAAATACACCTTGTAGAATGCCATTCCTTTTTCTGTATCAAAACCTCTTTCAACAAACTCATGGCTCGTTTCGGAATTGAGTTTGATGTCGATTCCCGTATCTAAGCGAATGAAATTCTTGAACTTGCGTTTCATATTTTTCACAGCTTGTTGCGAAATACCAAAATCTGTACTTCCTGATTTGATTCCCTTTTCCTCATCAAAAGATTGCTTGAAGGCTTTGAATTCCTTGATACGTTCGGGTTCTTCAATTACCTCATTCGCAAAATCGTCTAAGTCAAATGCCTCATTTTTAGAGAAATAATCAAGTGACTTGTTGAGGAAAGCTACTTGGTCTTTGGGGTCTTCTTGGTGAACCTCTGCAAAAACTTCTTCGCAAAAGTCCTTGCATAAATGCAGGTAATTAGCCGTGTGAAAGGAATCATCTTGAATTTGAACCGTTCCCAGAAAATCGTTTTTCCAATATTGAGCTTCTGACTTGCTGCGACTCAAAGCATCGACTACCACCAAACGATATCCCTCGTCTTTGTAGGTATTGAAAATCATACAAGCCTTGTCTAATTTTCGAAGATTCGTCCCTTCATTGATTTCAATTTCCAAACCCTTTTGTTGATTGGATTCTTGTAAGGTAAGGTAACGGTCTTTCTTTTCGGCTTTGAAAATACCGATTGCATCTACCAATTCATCGTCAATCAAACAATCTGTCAAATAAGCCACAAACAGTTCCCCTTCCTTGATTTTGGGGTGAGAAGCTTGTTCATATAGGTGCTTCAAAATGCTGATAGATTGGTCATACAAACGCAATTCATCTTCAAATATATTCTTGGCGTAGGTATAAATCTCGTTCAAATTCAAATCCTCTGCATGATTGAATTTATAAAATTCTTCTGACTCAACTGACTTGGCAAAATAACTAAACAAGCTGTCTCTTACGGCCTCGTTTTCAAACTTATATAATTCTTCTGAAATAACGATTCCCTCCTCTCGGAGTTTGTTGCCAACTTTATGGACAACAAGGTTTTCTAAATTAGCTTGTGAAAGATTAATCATATTTTGGTTTGGTTTGTAAAAAATAAATGCAGATTTCTTTAGTCTTCAGCCCTTGCGATAATATAGGCTTTCAAATCTGCCATCTGTTGGTGACTCATTCGCTCCAAAGTATAATTCGGCATATAGGGACGATAGCCCAATGAGGGATAAGTTCCAAAACGTGCCAATTGGAAAAGTGAATAATGGTTGTATTTCCCGAAATTGTTGCGTAAGAATTTGAAAGTCAATTGAGAATCATCAAGCGTTAGATTGGTGACATAGGTTTGGGGAGCATGACAATGTAAACAACTCAATTCGTAAATACTTTTGCCACGAGTAGTATTTCCTTCCAATTTATCCGAAGCTTTAATAGAATTGTAGGCATCAACAAAAGTAGCAGGAGAGCCTTGGAAGTATTGTTTTTGAAGCCACTCTGCCATTGAAGCATCGTTTTCAGCTCCTTTCAATTTTTCCCAATCTGTTGCAGATAGGTTCAAGTCTTCTGCCTTCAATTGAAGTGTCCACAGATAAGCAATCACCGAATTCAATTCCCATTCTTTCAGCTTGCGTCCTTGTGAGCACTCTACAGCACACAACTGAACTGCTTCTCGCAAATTGTTTCGAGCAGGTTTGACCAAATCTCCATACTTTTTTTCGTAGTCATCATTGTACCAACTTGTTCGATTTACCACTCCATACATAGTCGTACCTTGCAGAAAAGGGAGGTCGTGTTTCATTGCATACTCCAACCGATTTTCAGGATTGGGAAGTGCCAAGTTGGGGTCTTCTTTTTGGACATTGTGGCAATGCGTACACACAAAATTTTTGGATTGTTTGGGTGTTTTATTGCCGTTTGGAGCCATTGTCACACCTCTCAATACCAAGTCTTCACCTTGCTGAATCATTTCAGCGGTGGGATTGGCAACACCATGGTCGGCAACTTTTCCGCCCAAATTTTTCAAGATTTCAGCAACGGGAGTATTGCTATTCCAAGATGCACGTACCTTTTGTTTGGCTTTTGGAGAATTGGAGAAAGTAGTGGCAGATACAAAAATAACAGATAGAAGGACGAGAATACTAAAGGTCTTGTTCATTGCTTTTTGGGGTTAAATGATTAGACTGTGAATGGCTAAAACACTGTTTTTCAAAATAAAACAACTAAATAAAGGCTTCGGAAATTCATCTTTTATCAAAGTCAATAACCATTTTACAATTAAGGTAAGTAGTCATTGAATCAAATTTCCGAAGTCTCATTTTTTATGCAAAACAGAATTTCGTTTTGCAGTATTAAGGGATTTAGCAAATAATAGCCTACGCATTTTACTCGTTCTTTTTTCTTTTAGATGCGTTAAAATTTTTGACCATAGCCCTGCTATGCTAAAAAATTTTGCCTTCCTAAAAGAAAAAATACCTTCCTAAAATTTGCGTA
>JBGCDY010000803.1:0-3224 GCA_045105835.1 Chitinophagales bacterium | reverse complement strand
ACAACTCCTAAAGGACTAAAATCTTCACTGTCTCTTGCTGTTACTGGTACTGCCATGTTCACTCGAAGTACATCTCCACCAGAAGGCAAGAAGTTGTTGATAAATGGCTTACCTGCGGTTAGGGGATTGCCTCCTTGTTTGCCTGTTGCCAATTGGTATGGTGGGAAGTTGGGTGCGCCTGTGTGGAAAATGGGCCATAAATCTACCGAACGAGGTGCGCCTGCTTTTGGTAGCAATAAAGTACCAAATACTGCATCGTCTAAGGCTGTTCCTGCCAAAGCTGGATTGCCCTTCAATACAAATAAACCATCTTGTCCATTTCCGAAATCAAAAGGTTCTAAGCCCAATGCGGAGGTCAAACCTGGCAAAGAGGCTCTTTGGATACACAAAGGAGCCAATGCTGGAACGGCACCTCCAAATTGATCGTCGTCCATGTACAATGCCAATTCTGGATTGTAGAAATATTCGTAATGTGCTGGATTTTCGGTATAAGGATTCAAGGCATTCCATTCGTCTTTTGAGCCAATCGGAACAACTGCTTCGTTGGTCAATGGCATTCCCAAACGTGAAACTTGTACCCACATTCCTTCATCAACTGGCTTGCTACCATCTGTTTGAAGAGTACGCATCATCGGGCGACTTGCAGAAGCCCATACGCCAATGACGAAATTACCATCTAAGATATTTTCTGCCATTCCTACACCCATTCCATCTTTTTGAAGGGTAGAAATAGGGATTTGAAGTGCGATGGTGTGGCAATTAACGCCACCTAAACCGTCTCTTGGGTTTTCGCCTTGACGAGGTAAGTTTCCTAAATCAAATACAGCTCCTAAATCTACATAGAAAGGGTCGTCTACTGGGCCGCAAAATACAGTTTCGCCCGTTGAAGCAGTGGTAATAGCAGATTGAATCAAAGACTCATAACTTTCTGCGCCCAAACCTACTCCACTTTCAATAGAACGAGGTCCAATATTAGTTGGAGGTACGATGCCATTTTCTACGATGACTTCAAATGTTGCGCCGCCGTCCATGCTTCTTTCGAGCATATAGGTTGCTTTGCGGTTTTGTTTGCCCAATCTGATATTGAAGAAAGTGGTAGGATCTTCATTTTCGTGGGTAAAAGTAGCTCGGTAAACGATTTCATCACCTACATTGGTCGCATCGTTGTCGATATGGATTTCATATCGGATGTTTTCGCCAAAGGTGTAGTAGTTTGGCCCACCTTGTGACAATTCCGCAGGAATGTAGTTGGCAATGACGGTAATTGTATTGGGATTGTCTGGACTTCTAAAAGCATACAAATCTGTATTGTCTGCCAATGGGTCATCAGAAATCAAGGGTGCTTCTCGGTGACTGGAGGCTTCAATGGGGCTGGTGAATGTTCCCAGTACCATCAGGCAAAGGAGCATAAACCACATAGTTTGGGTAGTCCCCATGAAATGGGGTGACTTTGTTAAAAACATAGTTTGGTTATTTTTTTTTATAAAATGTTTATAATCAATATTCCGTTTGAAAGAATTTGATTCTAAGGTATTGTTAAGCGTAGTTGAGTAACCTTCATAGAATGAAGTGACTTTGTTGAGAACATAGTTAGGTGTTTAGAATTTTAGAAAAACCAATAACAAAATGAATCGAACTTGATTTTCAAGTAGTTACTTAAGGGCATAAATTTAGTCCTTCAAAAACCATCTTGTTATGAACTATAAATAAACGATACTCTGTACAGGTTCACAATTGTAGTATTCTTTTGTATGATTGAATCATTATCGACAAAACTGGTTTGTTGTTTGTCTTCGGTTTCACTTACGAGATAAATTACCCTTTGGATTATTGGCGATTAAAAAAAAGCTATTTTGTTTAAACTAAAAACCAAACAAACTCTATTAATCATTGTCTTACAACAACTTACTATTCAATTATTTTTCTTTAAATCTTTCAAATAAATCCCTTCCTCATGAATAGTAAAAAAATAAATTCCCGTTTAGGGAACAATAAATCTCTTGGAATTGTAGCTATTGAGAGCTTGAGTACAGAATGATTGGGAAAATATGAAATCCAAAATAAATGGTTGATTTTCATATTTTCCCAATCCAAACTACTTATTTTTTCGTAGGTATATTTAGATTTTCAGGTCTACAAATGGAGCTGCAATGATGCTTCTGAAAGATTCAACTATTTCTGTTACCCAAACCCTATCCTAAAATTTTCACAGCATATTTATAAAATAATTCCTCTTTGGTACTCTCAATACATTTTTATTCAATATTTTTATCGTCATTTTGAATACGCAAAATTACATATCATCTGGCATCTTAGAATTATATGCGATGGATGCACTTACCCAAGCCGAAAAACAGGAAGTAGAGGTAATGTTGCAGAAGCATGAGTCTATCAAGCTTGAATTGCTCCAGATACAAGATGCGTTGAATTCCTATGCGTTGTTACATGCATTAGCCCCTCCTGCTAATTCATTAAAAAACGATTCTTCTTCTCTAAAATCTAAGTCTTCACCTTTGAAGCAGATTAATCCTTCTATTTCTTCTCAAATCAGAAAATTTCAATTTCTTGCAGCAGCTGCAATGATTTTATTCTTATTGAGTGCGATTTTAAATTGGACTTATTTTCTCCAATTGAAGGAGGCAAACTCAGAAATTGTTTTGCTTCAACAAGAAAAGAATCTGATAGCAGATGGTTTTGAGGGGATGAAGGCTCAATACAATACGGCGAATACAGAGCTGGACATTTTGCAAAACCCCAATAATAGAATCGTGAAAATGACGGGTATTGAAAAGCACCCCGAATCATTGGCTTATGTTTATTGGAATGTTGAATCTCAAGAAGTGTATGTAAAGATTGAGGAGCTTCCTATTCCCCCAACCGAAAAACAATACCAACTTTGGGCATTGAAGGATGGAAAACCTATTGATGTTGGAGTTTTTGATGTCAAAACAGGTTTGTTGAAGGTAAAAAACATTGAAGCAGCTGATGCCTTTGCGGTAACGCTTGAATCCAAAGGAGGTAGCTCTACACCAACATTAGAAGAAATGTATGTGGTCGGTGAGGTAAAACTAATTTAGCTCCTCTACTTCCTTTCTCTCAAAATACAATTCAACTTCTAAATAAAAGCCTCTTTCACGATTCGGTGAAAGAGGCTTTTTTACTTGGCTCATTTTTTTCAATGGAATTACTCATTTCATTCTAAGTAACGGTAAAAAAATAACCTG
>JBGCDY010000802.1:0-2743 GCA_045105835.1 Chitinophagales bacterium | reverse complement strand
ACCAATAATAGAGATTGATTCATATTGTCAATAAGTTGTTTTTATTAAATGATGGTTCTGATTGAGAGGTCTATTTGTCTTGGAAATTGCTCACTAGTGGTGGGTTTCGAAACCCACCGCTAGTGAGTCTTCAATTCTCATTCGTCACTCAACGGAAATTGCAGCTTAAAAATACTGCCTTTGTCTTTTTTACTTTGCACTTCAATCGTGCCTCCATGCGCCTCCACGCTCTTGTACACATAATACAACCCCAAACCTCAGCCCTTCACTGTGTGCAAATTACCCTTTTGCCCCCTAAAAAATTTGTCGAAAATATGCTGCTGAGTTTGCTTATCCATGCCCAAACCCTTGTCCTCAATGTATATCTGCAAATTACTACCCGCCTGTTTTGTTCTGACTATAATACAGGGCTTTTCGTCACTATATTTCACCGCATTGTCCAATAAATTAAACACCACCGTCGTGAAATGAAAAACATCAATCTCTACTCCATCCCTCACCGCTTCAAAATCCATTTCCAAGTCCAGCGGCTTATTCGTTTGCTTCAATTTAAAATCCGCTACCACAGTCCGCAAAAAATCATTTACCTGCACCAATTCCTTGTCCAATTCCTGATTCGTCCGTTCCCAAATCGTCAAATCCAACACCTGATTAATCAAACGCTGCAACCTCTTTGATTGACGGTCAATCACCTCCACCATATTCGCAGCCATTGCAGGATTGTTGGCAATTTTACCATTTTGAAGGCTTTTGTTCGCCACCGCAATTGTAGCCAAAGGCGTTTTGAGTTCGTGACTGATATTGTTGATGAAATCACTTTTCATATCCGACATTTTCTTTTGCTTCCGCCAATGGTAAATCGTGTAAATAAACACCACCAAAGTTGTGAGAATTGTCAAGATAGACAAAGCAAAAATTCCATACATCTCCTTCAAAAGCAAATAGTTTCGAGTCGGCGTATCCACATACAAAGCATAGTCAATCAAACACTTTTCGCCCACCACAGAACGGGTATCCATAATGTGATTGTCAGCACTCAAATCCTGTAAATTTCCCAGCAGCCTTACCCCTTCTCCTTCCTCTTCTTTCTCAAAAATCACCAATTCACTCGTCGCACCCAATAAAATCCCCACATGCCTCAACACCACTTGGTATTCAAAATCCGATTGCACCTCATTCGTATATTTATAACTCTTAAAAAAGCCATCCAAATCATTGTACATCCGCAAATCCGCCACCAAACGTTCATAAAACCCCTTCTTCAAACTGTCCAAATCTTCTTCTGATTGAATCACCGTCAATGCCACCGACAAATTAGTCGTAATGCTGTCAATCAAAATGTGTGCATCATTGTAAAAAACACCTCCATTAATGCACTCCTCATAGGCATCAAAAATAGAATTTCGATATTTAATCACAAATTCCTTGTCCTTCAATTGGTAGGTATTCGACACCAAAGAATACTGCAAACCCATCAATGCAATCAAGGCTACTGCTGAAAAAAGAATTGCTATCCGTATGTTGGGACTGTTTATCATAAATAAAAGTAGGCAAGCTATCTACAAATTTAATTCAAAAAACATTCTAAAAAATAGGTTTGTAATCCATTAACAATTTATTAACAGAAGCTCTTTTTTACTTGAAACCTTTTCAACATTTATTCGTAGGTAGTAGCAGATGGTCTTCGGACTTTTGCACAATATAAGCAAGATTCACCCAAAACAATATCTCTTTAAGCACATCTGTCTGTGCAGCACGCTTAAAGCACAACAGCGCCGTCACAATGCTACATTAGTGGTATTGGCGGTGCTAGTTTTGGGATATCTACCCACTCACTCCACATTCTCTCCCTCCCTTTCTTTTTTGCAGAACAAAAACCCTATTTTAGCGATTAAGAAAAGAGTTCCCTTGACAATTAGAGTAGAAAGGAAAAAGACTTCGGTAGTTTTGTTGCCAAAAATAATTTTTAGTGCAATGCTCACGGACTCTTTTCAAATAATAAACTACCGAAGTCTCATTTCACAACCTTGTCAAAGAACCCCAAAAGAAACAATCAAACAATATGAACACCAACCGAACCATTGTCCTCATTGAAGGAACCCGCACTCCATTTTTGCGTTCAGGCACCGACTACATGGATTTGATGTCCTACCAATTGGGTCAATATGCCATCAAAGGCTTGTTGACCAAAACAGGCATTGACCCAAAAATCGTAGATTTGGTCACCATGGGAACCGTCATTTCCAATGTCAAAACCAGTAATGTTGCCAGAGAATCCGCCATCACAGCGGGCGTTCCAGAATCAACGCCTTGCCAGACGGTCACCCAAGCTTGTATCTCCGCCAATCGTGCGATTGCGGATGCAGTGCTTGCCATTGCAGTAGGTCATGCCGATGTAGCGATTGCAGGAGGAGTTGACAATACTTCGGATTCTCCGATTGGATTCAGCAAAAAAATGCGGAAGAAACTCTTCAAAGCACAGAAGCTAAAAACGATGGGCGATAAATTGTCTTTTGTGACAAGCCTTCGACCTAGTGACTTTTTCCCAGAACGTCCTGCCGTTGCGGAATACACAACGAATCGGACGATGGGGCAAGATTGTGAAATCATGGCGGCAAGATTTGGCATCAGTCGGGAGGAACAGGACAAATTCACGCTGCGTTCGCATCAACTTGCGGACAAAGCTTATGAGGATGGACACTTGACCAAAGAAGTCAGTGATGTTTCACTTCCTCCTCACTTC
>JBGCDY010000801.1:0-7029 GCA_045105835.1 Chitinophagales bacterium | reverse complement strand
TGACGACCCCAACGGAAAATTAGACCGAGTGGAATGGCTTGATGATTCGGGTGCATTGCTCAGCAATGATTTGGATTTTGTGCATTCAGAAACCGTCACTGGTTGTGATGCTCAAATATTTACCTACACTTTCCAAATTTACTGCGATGATGATCCAACCATACCTTCAACGACCAATACAGTAGAATGGACGGTTTATCCAGTTCCTGAGAATGTGGTGGAAGTTGGTGGATGTAGTTTGGAGGTTTCAGATGTGGATTGTGGTGGTACTTTGACAATCAACTACTCGGACGACAATGGTACAACTTGGCAATCCTCTCCCAATGCCAGTCCTGTAGATGGAGAAGTTTGGCTTTGGCAAGCCTTCGTGACGGGTGCGCCCGATGGCTGCAACCTTGAAGGAAATGTGACGGCTGCTTGTAATTGTACGCCTCCCTCAACACCAATTGCTGTGTCTCCTTTGTCTTTTGAAATTTGTACTGGCGAGATTGTTCCCGCTTTTGAAGTGATGCTAAATGGTGGTGATTTTGTACAGTGGTTTGATGTCGAAACGGGTGGTGAAGCGATTGGACAGGGCTTTACGTTTATGGCTACGGAAGCAGGTATTTATTATGCAGAAGTAGGCAATGATGCAGATGATTGTGTGAGTGAGCGTTTGGCTTTTGAATTAATCATTAATCCACTGGATGATGCGGGTTTTACGTATGCTTCTACTAATTTTTGTTTGGGTGACATAGATATTTTGTCGCCTGATTTTGTAGCAGTTTCGGGAGGTTCATTTGCAGCAGATGGCGGCTTGGGGATAGATCCGACAACGGGAGCATTTGACCTAAGCACAGTTTCACAAACAGGCACTTTCAACATTACCTATACCACTCCTGAACCTTGTAGCAGCAGTCAAAGTATTGCCATTGAAGTCGGCAACAATGAATTGGTTTTGGATGCGGGAGAAGACATTGAAATCTGTGAAAGTCAAGAAATTTCTTTGGCTGCAACATTGGAGGGAATTGCAGGGCTTGAATGGTCTATGGATGGCTTGGGAAGTTTTGAAGACCCATTGAGTTTGATTACCAATTTTATTTCTCCTGATACAGGGCAGTTCACTTTATATCTAACCGCTTCCAACGATTGTGGGGACGACCTTCAAGATTCACTTCAATTGACGATTTTGCCTTCTTTCCTTTTGGATGTTGAAGGAAATAGAAATATTTTTGTAGGGGAAACGAGTGATTTGGAAGCCATTGGAGGCGAAAACTTAGAATTTGTTTGGTTTTCGGGTGGAGATGAAAACAGTTTGAGTTGTTTGGATTGTCCGAATCCAACGGCAAGTCCTGACACCACGACCACTTATTTTGTGACCTCCAATGAAGTATGTGCAGATACAGCAAGCATTACCATTATGGTTACGGAAATAGAAACGATTCGTTTGGCAGTTGAAAATGCTTTCAGTCCAAATGGAGATGGAATCAATGATGAATTTACCGTTTTTGTGAATGCTCCAGTGGAAGAATACCATTTGATGATTTTCAATCGTTGGGGAGTAAAAGTATTTGAAAGTCAAGACCCTACGGAGACGTGGAATGGTATTTACAATGATGAACCACAACCAATTGGAGTCTATGCCTATGTTATTCGTTATCAATTTGCAGGACAAAACACTAAACAGCTGTCCCAAAACGTTACGATTATTAGATAAAACAGACTTTATTGTTATTTCCATGAAAAGACAACTTTTACTTGCATTGTGCCTATTAACAGGCACTGTGAATGCTTCTGCTCAGGGTTCTTATATCGAACAGGCTTACAGTTTTTTGTTTGGTTCTTGTCCAAGTTATACTGGTCAGGATTTGGATATTTACGAAAAATCGGGCGATGGATTGAATGCCACTTATTACAATGGCACCAACTTTGACTATGAGGTGCTTAGGCGCACCGATTCAGAAATTTACTTTTATTACAGCGGCACAAGCCCTTCCGTGGAAGTAAATGTTTACCAATTCTCCGTCATTTGGACGGGATATTTGTATGCACCCGTCAATGGTGATTATACCCTAACAACAAATGTAGATGATGGGGTTCGTATGTGGATCAATGGCAACCAACTCATTGATGAATGGGACAATGAGTCGACCTCAACTTCGACTTATACTCAAAATGTCAAATTGCAAGGCAAACAGGCTTATGAGATACGCATTGAATATTACCAAGCGAACAAAGATGCTCGCATCGAACTTTATTGGGCTTATGAAGGGCAAAGCAAACGAATTGTTCCTCAAAAATATCTTTTCACAAACATTGATGAACCACCATTGGTATTGTTAGGACCTTCGTTTATGGGGCCTTCAATGGCTCAGAAAAAATACCAACCGAATACACTACCTAACACTCCTTTGCAGAATGACAATATAGACAACCCTGTCGTTCTTACCTCTGCAAAAACGAGTTCTCCGATTGCTTCTAATATCGTAAATACCTCGACTCCTTATCAGCCAAAACTTTCGAGTAAAAAACCTGCGAAAGAGCAAATGGTATATGTTTCTGAGCAAAATACAAACTCCAAACCAATTCCTGTGATTACTGCAAAGGCAGCTTCAAAAACGGAACAAAAAACTGTTCCTAAACCAACTCAGGAGATTGTAGCTTCTTCCAATATTGAAACAAAACCAAAGATTAGCAGTCCTTCAATCAAGACAAGTATTGGCAAAACGAGGGAGATTTCTACTCCAGCCAATAGACCTTCTCTAAGAGGTGGTGGCGCATCCAGTATTGTTGGAAATTTGGGTTCGGGACAAATTACAGAGACTCAGGAAGGCAGTACTTCTTTCTTGGCTACTGCTACTGACAAGACCACCTTCAAACCTGCGCTGAAATTGAAGCCTCGTCGAAGCGGTCCCGTGATACTCCACAATATTTTGTTTGACAAAGATAGGTACCGTCTCAAACCTTCGTCTTATAATGAATTGAATGCATTAGTTGATACGCTTCAAAAAAATCCAACATTGAACGCCATTATTGCAGGGCATACGGATTTTGCAGGTGACCCTATTCCCAACAAAAAATTATCAGAGTCCCGTGCTCGTGCAGTAACAATTTATTTGATTCGTCACGGAATAGATGCAAGCCGTATTCAAACAAAAGGTTATGGTGGTACAAAACCCTTGTCTCGTGCGCCTTTGGGCACAGAGGAACGACGTAGAAACAAACGGGTGGAGTATATTCTAATTGAAGAAGGAGCAAAACCTTAGGAAAATTCAAAATATTTTTTTCTGTCAGGTGTCAGGAGGTTAATGACTGTTTCCCAATAGTTTGCAATATTTGAGGAGGAATCATACTCACTTGTAGCGAAGATGTAAGTGAATAAAAGAATAAAATTGTTTTGAAAGGAAAGTATAAGAAGAAAGAAAGGAGTAGAAATAAGGAGATAACGGAAATAATGAAACAATAATATAGCCATATAAGTTGATTGCCAAAGATACAACTTATATGGCTATGCTTTTTTGCTTACTTAGTACAATTTAATGACCTCAGCTTTTATGCTATGTGCTTCGACCAATTGATTGGTAAATCGAAGATGCCCCTTTGGAGCCAACAAAAAGAAATTCCCATCTCTAATTTCGGCAAGTTTACTCATTAATTTCCACTTGTTGACCAAACGTCTTGTGTTGGTTGTTTTCAAAGAAATTTCAAAATAACTTTTTCGCCCTAAAAACAATGCCGTTAAATCTGGAATGTAAGTATCTTCTTTTCCCTCTTCTTGTTGAACATACCCCGTAGGTACTTCTAAACCAAGTTCTTCAGAGTTTGCTTTGATGTCTTTAAACCCTCTTCGAGTGATTATATCTACCGCTTGTTGGTACATTTCCTCTGATTTCTCCTTTATCATAAACTGAAAAATTTAATATAAAATATTGGTTAGAAATAAGCTTATTTTATAAAAACATTAAATTAATACAAACTAAAAAATATAATCAATTGACAAAAAAAGATTAACAAGCCTATTAATAAATGCTTTTATAATATAAACAAAATGAAGCCTAAAATGTTTATTTTTTTTAGCAAAGTTAAACAAAATAAACATGAATCACTAAAAACCATTTTTCTTTACATTCCACAATAAATGGATATACAAAGTATTGGTAAATAGAAATTCATTAATACCTAATTGCTTCTACTCCAATGATACTTGCATTAGTCGAATACCAATTATAGTCCGTCACCGTAGCAGCTCCATCCAGATTGCAATCGCTTGAAAAATAACCATTCATCTCGGCAACTTCTGAATAAAAACGATTGAAATCTTCTACATTAACGATACCATTTCCGTCCATATCACCTGCAAAACAAGCATATAAATCATTTCCTATACTCACCAACTGTGTAGCCCCTTGTCGCACTTGTGCAGGATTGGTAAGGTCAAGTGACTGGAGATTGGAAACCGTAATGATATCGGAAGAAAGCAAGGCTAAATGATTGCGAAATTTAATGGAAATGAAATAGTTGTCTCCATTTTCCAGTCCTTCAAAAATCACTCCTTTGATACTTGTATCTTCTCTAACTGCAATATCTACCACGCTGCCATCAGCCAACAACCAAGCCGCTTTTTGCTGTAAAACTTGACTTTCATCGTTGGCATCTCTCAATTCGACCAAACACCAATCTACCACATCCGTAGGAAAATCACTACTACTCACAACGCTTTCTGAACCATCGTAATTCCATGGTCCAGAGTCGAAGGGCTGACTCAAAGGAAGTAAATCATTTTGACGCAAATCAGTGTTCATTCTTCCTGTCGAAGAATTGTAAGCACCTTGCAATCTGGCATTTATTCTAATCTGCGGTAGAGTTTCCTCCAAAGGTGCACGATTCACCGCATTGACACTAAAAGCATCAAACTCCAAAGCGTGTGCCCAGCCTGTTCGCACTCCCTCATAATAAAACCCCACCTCTTCGATATCATCAAAATCAACTGCTTCAAAAATGGCTGCACTACTATCAAAATTGAAGTCTGTAGTTGTCGGGCTGAATACTGTCCAACCTTTGCCTGGAACATCGGAGTTATTTAAGCCATCAAAAGTAATCATTCCTTCCATGTTTGCAACAAATTCCGAGATATAATAAGTCCCATTTTGTTTCACCACAAACCTCACTTCAAAACCTTCTCCACTCCCTATCAGCAGGTTCAGGTTAAAAGAGCTATTTTCTGTTTCTTCATCAAAACCCACTTGTACCAAGTCCATATTATCCAAAAACTGGTCTTTTCGCCACATGAATAAGGTACGAAGTGTGCTGGGTTGTGCTTCGGGAGCTACTGCAAAAGCCCAAAACCGATTGGATGCAAAGCCATCATCGTTTGTGCGAAGTTCCCAATTGTAACCTATATCTGCCATAGGTGAATAGTCTATGAAAGCTCCACCATAAAATTCAGATTGTGATTCACCTGTATTGAAAAAATGGTTACCATCTGCCGTACTGAATTCTGCCAAATATTGGGTATTCCCATTGATGCCCTGCAAGTTTCGATTCAAACTTATTTCATCAGGAACATTCGCTCCTTGAAAATTAACGATGGTTCCACTGGAAGGTAATTCAAGAAAATACTGCACTTCATTGTCCGTACTCGTTGAAGACAAATTCCCCGTTCCTGTACTGCTGTTTTGTGCGCTACCTGCTGCAATGTCTGCGATAACCATCCCGTCTGAGGTCATTCCGCTGACTTCAATATCAAAAGTCGTACTGTTGAAGGGCGCAATTTCCGTAATGACTGCCATTGAAGGGCTTGCAGAACCGCTCAAATCTACATCGCTGCCATCGAAGCCCATCACTGATTGACTGAATACTGCCGTAAAATGCACATTTTCAACAAAAGCAGGTTCTGCTTGACTGATGGCTTGATTGATGGTGACCAAAGGCGGATTGGAAATGTAAAAATCAATCACATTGTCTGTGCTTGTTGAAGCCAAGTTTGCAGCTCCCAAAGCGTTCACAACTGCCCCTTGTGGAATCGCCGCAATGACTGTTCCATCCGCATTCATTCCGCTCACTGCAATCTGAAAAGTCGTTCCATTATTTGGTGCTATTTCGGTAATGACTGCCATTGAAGGGTTTGCAGTTCCGCTCAATTGCACATCCGATGCTTCAAAACCAGTAATGGCTTCACTAAACATGGCGGTAAAATATACGGGCGCAGTCAAAGCTGGGTCGGCTTGATTGGCAGCTTGGTTGAGCATTACAGTTGGAGGATTCGCTACATTGAACTGTACGATGTGGTTCTTGGAAGTCGCTGCTCGATTGGAATGCCCTGCTGCATTGGTGCAAACATTTGCAGGAATTTCGGCAATAACCGAACCAGAAAGGCTCATACCGCTGATGGCTATGTCGTAGGTCGTGCCATCGTTGGGAGCGATTTGGGAGACAGTAAGATTGGTCGCCAAAGCTGTTCCACTTATCGTTACATCGCTGTTGTTGAAGTTGGTAGTTGGCTCACTAAATTTTGCAGTGAAGTGAATCGGACTGCTGGCGGTTGGGTCGTTTTGCGTATCGGCTTGGTTGAGTGTCACCGTAAATTCTTCACTGTTTCGGCTGTAAACCGTAAAATTTTCAAACTGAAAATCATGAGCCCAACCACTTCTTTCTGCTTGATACACAAACCCTACTTCGGCAACATCATCGAAGTTCATCGCTTCAAAAGCTACCAATGGATTGGGAATTTCAAAATTGCTGGCAGTCGGATTGAAGGTACGCCAACGCTTGGTAGCTTGGCTGGATTGATTGAACAATTCCAAATCAAAAGTTCCATCAGGTCCCGAACGCAAATAATCAGAGATGTAATAGGTATCACCATTTTTGACAACAAAACGCAATGCGCCTTCTGAAAATATAGACGGTGCATCGAGCTGCAATTTTCCTGCGGTGACATTTGAAGCGGCATCCATGCCATTCAAAAACTGTGATTTTTTCCACAAAAAGATGCCATTCAACTTCGTGTAAGTGTTCTCGTTACCATGTGAAGCTGCTATAAATGTATTGCCT
>JBGCDY010000800.1:0-2734 GCA_045105835.1 Chitinophagales bacterium | reverse complement strand
ACAGGGAAAATACTCACCTGTTTAAACACCTTTTCATTCGTTTCGTAATTATAGTCTTGGTACATAAAAAACGGATTCTTGCGATTGTAGGCATTGTAAAGTCCCAGATTCCACCGTCTTTCCCCCACTTTTTTCTCCTTGATAAAACTAAAATTGATGTCCATGCGGTGGTAACTTGGCATCCTAAAATCATTGCGGCTACCATAGTATTGAATATCTCCATAGCCCAAACTGCCTGCTCCATACAAAGAAGGCAAATTTGCACGAGGGTAATTCGCCACTGCCAAAGTTGTTGCATTTCCAGTACCATAAACCCAGTTGGCAGAAAACTCTACTTTGGGACTGAGGCGGTGAATCACCGTGATGGCAAGGTCGTGTCGGCGGTCATAGCGATAAGGGAATTTCTCTCCAAAATTGATTTCTTCAAACTCACGGTTACTCCACGAAAGGGTATAACCAATCCAACCTGTCGTTTTGCCCACTTTTTTCTGTACCAAAAACTCGAAACCATAAGCTTCGCCCTTTCCTGCTTCAATTTTTGACTGCCAATCCTTTGTACCATCCAAATAGCTTGCGCCATCCTTGTAGGAAATCAAATTCTCCATGTTTTTGTAATAACCTTCAATGCTCACTTCAAAATCATCCTTGAAAGTCTGAGCAATACCCACTGCAATTTGGTGAGACTCTTGCGGCTTCACCTTAGCCGTAGAAGGCACCCACAAATCACTTGGCAAATTGAGCGCACTCGTACTCGAAAGTAAGTGAATGTATTGGTTCATGAAGGTATAAGAAGCCTTCAAAGAAAGGTTGGGGTTCAATAAATAGCGTGCAGAAAGACGGGGTTGAAGACTGCTATAAAATTTATCCTTTACCGAAAAACCCGATAAATGCAAACCAATATTTGCCTTCAATTTGTCATTGATTTTTACATCATCTTCAATATAAGCTCCCAATTCTACCGCCTTCACAAAATCATCTTGCACACTGATGTCCAATGGGATTTCGGAAGCGTCTTGAACCTTGAACTGTTGTGCGCCAGGCTCAAAAGAGTGATGTGTGCCATTCAGTCCAAAACGGATATAGTGATTCGGTGTAGGCAAAAAGTCAAAATCCAACTTCAATGCCCAATCCTTGATGCCCGAAAAATAACGCGCCAACTCATAAAAATCTTCTCCATCATCCGATTTTTCCTCGTACTCACTCGAAATTTGCAGTTTATAACGGCTGTGCGTCAAGGTCAAATTGGAGAACAATTTGGGGGTGATGACATGGTTCCAGCGAAGCATTGCAGTGAGGTTTCCCCAACCCAAGCTACTTTTAAATTCATCACTTTCTCCTTCAAAACTGTCTTTTTCTCGGTAATAAAAATCATCATCGCCCGTATAAGCACTCAAATACAAGCGGTCTTTGTCCGAAAACTTGTAGTTGACTTTCGCATTGAGGTCGTAGAAGTAATAACCTGTTTTGACATTGCCGTCCGATTCGGCACTGATTAGGGGTTGCGCCAAAATGTCGATGTAAGTCCTTCTACCCGAAACAATAAATGAGGACTTGTCTTTTACCCAAGGGCCTTCCAAGGTCAGTTTGGAAGAAATCAAACCCACCGAAGCCGAACCACCAAAACGTTTGGTATTCCCTTCTTTCATCCGAATATCCACAACGGAGGACAAACGCCCGCCATACCTTGCAGGGAATCCGCCTTTGATGAGTTCCACACTGTTGATGGCATCGGGATTGAAGACCGAAAAGAAGCCAAAAAGGTGGGAGACATTGTAAACAGGTACACCGTCCAAGAGAATCAAATTTTGGTCAGGACCACCGCCCCGCACATACAAACCACTTGAAGCTTCTGAACCCGATTGAACTCCAGGCATCAACTGCAATGCCTTGATGATATCCACCTCACCCAAAAAAGTAGGCATGGATTTGATTTGTCGAATCGGAATACTCACAGAACCCATTTGAGTACTTTCCTGAATCGGCTCTGCTGCTTGTGAAGCCTTCACTTCAACGGTTTCCAAAACGGTAGAACTCAGTGCAATGTCTTTTTGGAGGTTGGCACTGAGCAGGATTTTTTGGCTGAATGTCTGATAACCCACATAGGAAACCGTCAAATCAACCGAATCGGCAGGTAGCGTCATGCTGTAAAAACCATAATTGTTTGTCGTCGTTCCAGCGAAGGTTTTTCCGTCATAAACATTTGCTCCAATGAGCTTTTCACCCGTTTCTACATCTTCAATGTAGCCACTGACGGTGTATTTTTGTTGGGCAAAAGTATTGAAGGAAAAAAAGAAACTTAGCAATAATAAAACCCCTTTTTTTAGAGGAAGGGTAGAGAGGAACCTTTTTTTGAATTGGGGAATGGGAATGTAAGATAGCGAGGTAACATCATTCATATAGCATCAAAATTTTTATAGCATCAAGTGTTGTCGATTGAAGGCAACGTTGAGATTACGACTTAGATTAAAATAGGGTTGCTTTTGATTTTTTATCCCTTCAATGGCAAAACTACGTTATAGGTTTGAACTGTGCCATTACATTTTTGAAGGGTTATATTTACTATTGAAGACAAATTGAAGGATGAAAACCCCTATGAAATAAGTAGAAAAGACTACTTTCGTTGGAACAAAAAGTCAATCTCTCAAGCGTTTATTAGAATGGAAAATACCAAAGAAAAAAAGTTAGAAGAAATATTCGAAAAAACAGAATCATGGACTACAGCCTTCAAAAAAAG
>JBGCDY010000799.1:0-7540 GCA_045105835.1 Chitinophagales bacterium | reverse complement strand
TCGCCAAGCAGAAGAATGACTGATGACTCCTCCAATGCTCAAAGCTTCTTTGATTTGCTGCAAATGATACAAACAAATTTGCTCAAAAGCATAGCCACTCCAAGCTCGATAAGAAGGACTATCAATCGCATTTATCCAGTTGTTTTGGTCGTAAGGGTTGGATTTTTTGATGAATCGGAGGTAAAATAAAGTGTAGAAATCAATGAGTTGATACAGGCTATTGCGTTTTTTCCTTTGAAAAGGCATGTACTTTCGGATAAAACCGCTTTTCTCCAATTCACCCAATAATCTCGTTGTTCCGCCCCCTTTAGAAAGCCCTGTTGCTTCAATGATTTCCTCTCTTGTCAATCCTTTGGTTTTGGTGGCAATGGCTTGAACAATCGCAATGTGTCTTTCTGCTTTTGAGAACAAGGCTTTGAATAGGTTGTCAAATTCTGTTCGCAATGCACCATCTTCTGCAAAACAAATGTTTTCAATGTTTTGTACAGCACTCAACTCTTGAGAAACCATTTCCAAATAAAAGGGAACGCCTCCAAAAACCATGTACAACTGCAATACTTGATAGCGGGTAATTGCTTTGTTTTTGACCTTCAACAATGCCTCTGCTTCCTTCAAATTGAAAGGTTGTAAATGAATCCTTTGGGTCACTCTATTGTGCAAGCCTCCTTTGTGGTTTATGAGTTTGTTAATCATCCAAGAAGCGGCAGAACCACAAACCACTAAAATAATGTCATTTCGAGCTGCTGCCCAACTGTTCCAAAAATGTTCTAAAGACTGGACAAAGTAAGATTTAGAGGTGTCAAACCAGGGCAATTCATCCAAAAATATCACCTTCTTTTCTTCTTTCGATTGTTCTAAATAAACAATAAGTTGCTGAAACGCTTCAAACCAAGTACTAGGAAAATCGTTCTTCCCCAAACCTTTTCTGTGGTTTTCTAAAGCAGTGTAAAAATTGAGTAGTTGGAGTTTGGTGGGTACATTGGCGGTAGCGGTTGCTTGAAAGGTGAAGGTATTTTGGAATACCTCTCGAATCAGAACGGTCTTCCCAACCCTTCTCCTTCCATAAACAGCTACAAACTCTGAACGAGAACTGTTTTTCAGTCCTTCCAATTTTTTCCATTCTTTTTCTCGACCGATAAAATTTGTAATCATAGCATCTTTGGCGTTATCTATGTTTGAAATGGTAGTTATCGCCAAATATACAGTTATTTTTGGCGATAAGTGGGGTGAAAAGGGTAGTTAACGCCAAGGATTGGGCATTAGAATCATCCTTTGCCCCGAAAAAGAAAACATTGAAGTCGAATATGCTTTGAGGACGAGTAAGAAAACTATTGGTGTAGTGGCTTATAAATTTACCCACAAACTACCCAAAGAATTAAAAGGAAAACTTCCAACGGCATCGGAGATTAAGAAAATACTTGGAAATAGGTCAAAGTAGAAGTTTGAATTTTTATATGAAATTAGTATGATTTACTTAAAATATTAATACTGGGATTAAGTTACAGAAAATCAATTACTTATTTGGTTTTGTTACAATTTTCTTACAATGTAATAGAATTGTAACAAGACCTATTTCCTCTTAATTCCAATCGCTTCCGAGATGGCTTCTCGATTGATTTTTCCTCGCCAAGATTCAATAATGACTTCCCAACTCATTCCCGAAGCAATTTGCTCCAATACTCCCGAAACCAAGATGCGTGTTCCTTTGAAGGTCAATGGACCATGACAAATTTCAGGGTCTGCTACAATGTGTGAACTGATATTTAGTTTCATACTGGTATTTTTCTTATGAAAAATCTACCCCACTCCATACTCTGTCAAAGGTCTTGCGTCAGGCGGCTGCAAACCCAAAACAATGTCTGATTTTGGAATACCTTTTTCAACTAATTCCTGTGCAATCAACACGTCTGTTCTATTTTCTTGCAGCCATATCTTACCCTCTTTGATGTCAAAATGGAAAATACAATTGTGGATGTAATTGTACCCGTCCCAACCCAATTGCATAAGTTGATAATGTTTTCGTTTGGTATCGGCAATTACGTGGGTTTCAACATTTTTATTGCTGTTATTATTCCAAAGAAGTGCATATTCTTCCAATAATTGGATAATAGTATTTTCGTATTGAGTTATCTTTTCCATGTTACGATTTCTTTGGTGTGGGGATTGTAAACGAAAATGCTGACTTGAAAATGAGCGATAATTTTTTGGAGTACAGGTAGTTTTTGGATTCTGATAAAAGAAACCAATGGCATCGCAAGATATAAGTGCCTTTCAGCTTCTTGGTCAACCAAACTCAAACGGTAGCTTAGGTATTGTCCCAAAGCGGTGTGGAAATCAGAAACCACACTTTCATTCAAAAAACTCTTTACTTCGACTGCTATCTTCTCGGTATCTTTCTCCGCAGCAATCATCTTTTCCGCTCCTAAATCTACTTGATAAGTAGTTCCTTCCGTTTTGATAATATAGGGGTCGTGGGTGATTTCCCATCCATCTTTTATCAATGCTCTTATTACAGCGTCATGGTATTTGTCTTTTGCAGGCATATTTTGTTTTTGTGAGAACATTGGTAGGAATGAGAAAGTTCAGAATTGAAGCAAGCAGACGATAATCCAAGCATTGGAATCATTCTTTGTCCCGAAAAGGAAAACATTGAAGTCGAATATGCTTTGAGAACAACGAACAAACCTATTGGAGTAGCAGCCTACAAACTTACCCACAAATCTCATGGTTTGATTTTCTTTTCGAAGGCTCAATAAACCATTATCGTATTTATATACTATTGACAATCATCTATTTAATCGTTTTAGTGGTTTGTGAAACTTTTTTTAAAGCTTACCGTATAACATACTATTAAAACGATATTTTACCACCCCCTAATGAAAAATAAGAAACCCTATGAACAACCCTCATCAATCAACCAAAGAAAAAAGAGAATCAAAAAATCAAAAACAAGTGGATGTAGTTACTTCCCAAACTACCATTCCTTCTTTTGAGGAAGCCACTAAGACTACTGAAGAAGACTTTCATTTTCAAGTAGAAAGTCTGAAAACACATGAGCTAACAGCTCCTAAAAAGTTGGAAATTGATTTTTCTTTACTTAAAAAATATGTTGAATTCATAGAAGAGGTAGGAAAAAAAGACACTCAAACAATTTTCGCTAGTTTCACTAGTTCGGTAGCGATTGAACTAGTTATTTGTTGGATTTACAAAAATACCATATTTTTTTATGGTATAGTTTGGATAATTATTCCTCTTATTCTTTTGTCTTCTGCAACTTTTGCGATTCTACTATGGCGAAAATTATCAAAAAAGAATCCCTAATCTCCCCTTTTCGCCCTATCTTTACCCCCTCAAAAAAATCACCACATAGACGGATTTCTGTTTATTGTTCGGTCTGTGGTGAAATCAGGCAAAAACATTTGAAGTTTTTAAAACTTTAAATGTCCAACACAAAGCCTCTAACCTCATTTTTTCACTGAACTAATAAACATCCTCATAGATGAATAATAGTACCCCAACTACCCCCAATTTCCCTGCTCTCGAACGTGCCATCCAAGAAAGAATCCTCGTCATAGACGGAGCGATGGGCAGCCTAATACAAGAATACAAATTGTCGGAAGCCGAATTTAGAGGCGAACAATTCAAATCGCATCACATTGATTTGAAGGGCAATAACGACCTCTTGTGTTTGACCAAACCCGAAGTGATAGCCGAAATACACAAGCGTTATTTGGAAGCAGGCGCAGACATCATCGAGACCAACACCTTCAATGGTACGCCGATTTCACAGAAAGACTATGGGCTGCAAGACTATGCCTACGACATCAACTTTGCGGCGGCACAAATCGCCAAAGCCGCAGCCGTAGAATACACCGAAAAGAATCCCGACAAACCGAGATTTGCAGCAGGTGGCTTGGGCCCTACGAATGTGACGGCATCTCTTTCGCCCGATGTCAATCGCCCAGCTTACCGAGCCGTAACTTTTGACGAAATCAAAGATGCTTACTACATCCAAGCAAAAGGCTTGATGGATGGAGGCTGTGATATGTTCTTGGTAGAGACGGTCTTTGATACCTTGAACTGCAAGGCGGCATTGTATGCGATTATGGAACTGTTTGAAGAAACGGGAAAGGTATTGCCGTTGATGGTGTCGGTGACGATTGTGGACCAAAGTGGACGGAATTTGTCGGGACAAACGATTGAAGCATTTTACAATTCGGTCAGTCATGCACCTTTGTTTAGTGTGGGTATCAACTGTTCTTTGGGAGCAACAGAAATGCGTCCTTATATTGCAGAATTGTCCAAAATAGCTGATTGTTATATAAGTTGCTATCCGAATGCGGGTTTGCCGAATGCCTTTGGAGGCTATGATGAGCAACCCAATGAAACGGCACATTTGATTGAAGAATTTGCCAAAGATGGCTTGGTGAACATTGTAGGTGGTTGTTGTGGAACGACTCCCGACCACGTTGCACACATTGGAGAGCATGTGGAAGGATTGAAGCCGAGAGTGCGTTCTACGGTTGAGCCTTTGTTGAGGTTGAGTGGAATGGAGGCTTTGACGGTTTATAAGGACAGCAATTTTGTGAATATTGGAGAGCGAACGAATGTGACGGGTTCTCGAAAGTTTGCGAGGTTGATTAAGGATGAAAAGTATGAGGAAGCTTTGTCGGTGGCGAGGCATCAAGTGGAAGGTGGAGCGCAGTTGATTGATGTGAACATGGACGAAGGGATGTTGGATTCGGAGGCTGCCATGCCGCATTTTCTGAATTTGATTGGTTCTGAACCCGATATTGCCCGTTTGCCGATTGTGGTGGATTCCTCAAAGTGGACGGTCATTGAAGAGGGTTTGAAGTGTTTGCAGGGAAAAGGCGTGGTCAATTCGATTTCATTGAAGGAAGGAGAGGAGAGTTTTATTGAACAAGCCAACAAGATTCGCAAGTATGGGGCGGCAGTGATTGTGATGGCTTTTGACGAACAAGGGCAGGCGGATTCGGTGGAGCGAAAAGTGGAAATTTGCCAAAGGAGCTACGATGTGCTGACCCAAAAAGTGGGTTTTCCGCCACAAGACATCATTTTTGACCCCAATATTTTTGCCGTTGCGACAGGAATTGAAGAACACAATGGCTATGGTTTGGCATTTATTGAAGCGACTCGACAGATTAAGGAGCGCATGCCTTTGACCAAAATAAGCGGCGGGGTGAGCAATGTATCTTTCTCATTTAGAGGGAATAATCCTGTGAGAGAGGCGATGCACTCTGCGTTTTTGTACCATGCGATTCAGGCAGGTATGGACATGGGGATTGTGAATGCGGGTATGATGGAAGTCTATGCAGAAGTGCCAAAAGATTTGTTGGAGTTGGTGGAAGATGTGTTGTTGAATCGCCGAGAGGATGCGACGGAGCGTTTGGTGGAATTTGCCGAAACGGTGAGAGGAGCTGGAAAACAGCGAATTAAGGATGATACTTGGCGCAAAGGAACTGTCGAAGAACGGTTGAGTCATGCCTTGGTGAAGGGAATTGTGGAGCATATTGAAGCAGATACGGAGGAGGCTCGTCAAAAGTATGGTCGCCCTTTGTTGGTGATTGAAGGTCCGCTGATGGATGGGATGAATGTAGTGGGTGATTTGTTTGGTTCTGGTAAGATGTTTTTGCCGCAGGTGGTGAAAAGTGCAAGGGTGATGAAAAAATCGGTGGCGTACCTCCAACCGTTTTTGGAGGCAGAAAAAGCAGCTGGATTGGCAGGAAGTGGCAGGAAAAAACAATCTAAAGTGTTGATGGCGACTGTGAAAGGAGATGTGCATGACATCGGTAAAAACATTGTGGGCGTGGTGCTTGCCTGCAATAACTACGATGTGATTGACATGGGCGTGATGGTGCCTGCTGCGAAGATTTTGAAGCGAGCGAAAGAGGAAAATGTGGACATCATTGGCTTGAGCGGTTTGATTACGCCTTCGCTCGACGAAATGGTGTATGTGGCGGAGGAAATGGAGCGACAGGGTTTTGACATTCCTTTATTGATTGGAGGAGCGACAACGAGCCAAATGCATACTGCCGTCAAAGTTGCGCCGAAATACAGTGGCGCAACGGTGCATGTCTTGGATGCTTCGAGAAGTGTGCCTGTGGCGAACTCACTTTTGGGGGAGCAGAAGGAGGAATTTATGAAAGGCGTAATTGAAAAATACGATGGATTTCGTGAGCGTTTTGCAAACAAAAAAAATACAAAAAAATACTTGTCGATTGAGGCTGCTCGCTCCAATGCTGCAAAATTGACGTATGCGCCTGTTGAGCCTAAATTTTTGGGAATCAAAGTTTTTGAGGATTATCCATTGGAGGAATTGCGAAGCTATATTGACTGGACTCCTTTCTTTAGCAGTTGGCAAATGAAGGGCAAGTATCCTGCAATTTTGACGGATAAAAACTTGGGGGTTGAAGCAACGAAGCTTTTCAATGATGCGCAGAAAATGTTGGACCAAATTATTGAAGGGAAATGGCTGACGGCTAAGGCGGTGATTGGGATTTTTCCTGCAAGGAGAACAAAAACAGATGATATAGAGGTTCTTCTGATAGATAGAATGCTACCTGATGAAGACCTTGAAATGTTGGGGAATCGTTTAGATGCTATAGACATTGAATTTCAAAAATTGGATGTAAAAGCTGAGAAGTTAGGAGCGGAAATGCAGCGATTAAAAGCTGCGAAAAAAATGAAGCCTAAAAAATTAAATACGAGGGCTGGAAAATTAGAGGAGAGCTGGTCTCGTATAGAAGATTCTGCTGCTCAATTAGAAAAGGAACAAAAACAGATTGGAAATATACTGGATGAGGCAGCTAATAATGAAACTACTCGTTTTCATTGCTTACGTCAGCAGGTACAAAAATCCAAAAAACTTCCCAACCGTAGCTTGGCGGATTTCATTGCCCCAGAGGAATCAGATGTTGGAGATTATATGGGAGCATTTGCAGTTTCAACGGGTTTTGGCATTGAAAAGTGGGTGAAGCAATTTGAGGAAAAACTGGATGATTATTCGGCGATTTTGTTGAAATCTTTGGCAGATAGATTTGCAGAGGCTTTGGCGGAATGTATGCACAAGCGGGTACGGACGGAGTTTTGGGGCTATGCAAAGGAGGAAAGTTTGAGCAGTGAGGAAATGATTAAGGAAAAATACCAAGGTATTCGCCCTGCTCCTGGCTATCCTGCTTGTCCCGACCATACGATGAAACAGACTTTGTTTGAGCTATTGAAGGTAACCGAAAATACGGGCATTGAACTGACCGAAAGCTGTGCGATGTATCCTGCGGCTTCGGTGAGTGGCTTGTATTTTGCTCATCCCGAAAGTACTTATTTTGGCATTGGTCAGATTCAAAAAGATCAAGTGGTGGATTTGGCGAAGCGGAAAGGCGTGGAGGTTGAGGAAGTGGAGAAATGGTTGAAGGTGAGTTTGGGGTATGAGGTGTAATTGTGTGAACAAGAACTGCTAGGTACTATGTAAAAAACCAAGAGTTCTTTGAAAAAAATATTAATTTTATGCTACAAAGGAGGT
>JBGCDY010000798.1:0-10851 GCA_045105835.1 Chitinophagales bacterium | reverse complement strand
GGAGTAGACTTTTTGTTGAAATATGAGAATAAACGTATTTTTTTTTTTTTTTTTTATTCAAGGAGTGAAGTAGATATAGACGATGGTACACAGGTTTACAATCCTCACTTTGATCGCCGTCACAACCTCAATTTTTTGGGTAGTTATACTTTTGGAGGAAATGATGATTGGGAGGCAAGTGTGCGTTGGAACTATGGTTCTGGCTTTCCGTTTACGCAGACACAAGGTTTTTATGAAAACCTCAACTTTTTGGACAATGGTGTAGATGTTGATGTGACTGAAGAGAATGGTAACCTTGGGGTTATCTTTGACGACCAATTGAATGGAGGACGTTTGCCAGATTATCACCGCATGGATTTATCTTTGAAGAAAAAATTTACAATAGGAGTGAATTCGATTTTGGAGTTGTCTGGGAGTGTGACCAATATTTACAATCGTGACAATATCTTTTACTTCGATAGAGTTCGATATGAGCGCATTAATCAATTACCGATTTTGCCGAGTTTTGGAGCATCCTTTACTTTCTAAAGTAAGTGGTTGAAATTAAAAAAGATTCAATAAAAAAAAGGCATTGGTTTTCAAAAAATCAATGCCTTTTTTTATTGAACTTCAAATTTTGCTAAAGTCCAAACATATCCATGATTGCTTTTTGAAGATCATCTGCACTCATATTATCCAAAAAATCACCATCCTCATCATCGTAATCACCATCTTCTTCATCGTCAAAAAGCATGGATAAACTCGGCATTAGACCCGCCTTCATCATCATTTCATTGGTAATCGTGCCTGTTTTTAGCAGTTCTTTCATTAAGTCCCTGACAGCTGTAAGCTGATTGACACCCATCTGCATTTCCTCGCTCATCTGTTCCACAAAATCAATTCCGTATTTTTTGACTCGTTTTGCTTCTCGGTGTATTTCACCAACTTCGGACTTTCTAAGCTCCTTTGATTCTTGTTTGATTCTGCTTAATTGTCCTTCTAATAAGCTCAGTTCGTTTTCAGCTTTGGCGATTTCTTGGTCTAGTAAACTCACAATGGCAGATTCATCAATCTCTTGATTGGGGTCTTCTTTTTTGTAATCAGAATACTTCGCTTTGATATCGAGTAAGGTCAAAATATCACTACGTTCATAAGCCTCATTGATTTGCTGCATGAGCTTGTGAAAGTGTTCAGTTTCTTTGGGAGTGCTTGCTTTATCGGGGTGAAATCTTGCAGCTAAGCTGATGAATACTTTACGGATATTTCTCTGTTCGGTCTTTGGTGGCTCAGTCCTGAATTGTTCGAAAAAAGTAAAACGCCCACCTCTGCCTTTAGCATCTTCATCCTCTTCAAAGTCTTCTACATTAGGTGTTTCGGCATCCAAGCCTTGTAGTTCTTCCAAAAACTGTTTTGCTTGCTCTTTGCTCTCCTCATCTACTTTCTTGGATTTGATTATTTTATCTAATAGGGTCAATAGCTCTTCTTTGAGGGCAGCCATTTTTTCTTGCCCTTCCATCATTTTATTGGCGATATTTTGCTGTAATGCACTTATGCCTTTTTGGAGATTGGCAAGTCTTGTTGTACTGCTTTTGAGTTGTGTGCGGGTTTTTTTGAGCCGTTTTTTGAGATAAGCGAGTTCTCGTTCTTTACGAATGCTAAGAGGAGTTTTAGATAAATTCATTTAAGGACGGTTAGGTTTTGGTAAGATGTTGTGACGAAGGTAATAAAAATGTTATTCTTTAGAAGGAATAAGAGAAAATATGAATTGAAATGGTAAAAAAAACATCTTGTTAAACTATTTTGTTAGTTTAAACTAAATAAATAGTTTGTTTTTCTTCTAAAAAATGTTAATATCGCATTTGATAACAACAATCGCAGTCCTTCATACGTCAATATAAACAAAGTCAAGAAACTATGTGTTCCTTTTTACTATCTTCTACATCTTTTTTTCATCTTGTTTCCAAACGGTTGTTGAAACTTTTGTTATTAACAATGGCTTGTTTGTCTCTAATTGAAGTAGCTGCTCAAGAATACAGTATCAGTCGCTATGGTATACAAGATGGCTTGGGTTCTTCGACGGTTTATGCTATTTATCAAGATACCAAAGGCTATTTGTGGGTGAGTACATCGGCAGGAGTGAGTCGGTTTGACGGAAAGAGCTTCAAAAACTTTACAAGCCGTGATGGACTGATTGCAGAAAGTATTCAGAGTATTCATGAAGATGCCAAAGGGAATGTCTGGTTTCGGTCAAGTGGGGGAGAAAATCGCAGCAAGATTTCCTATTTTGATGGGCATAAATTTCGACAACTGGAAGGAGATAGTTTGCGGCCTTTTGGACAAGGGCGTATTTTTTTCTACAAAGATGGAACTGAACCGCTTTGGCTGCGAAGTGGTGCGAAGGACTTGGTGATGTTGGATAGAAAGGGTGATTTGCTTTTGAAGGATGGGTACACGAGCCTAAAGCACAATCATATTTACAATGTTTATAAAGTTGCCAAAGGACACTATTATTTGGCGACTTTGCTGGGTTTGGTGGAGTACAAAGAGGGGACTTATACGAATTTGACAACTGCGGTAAAACGCACTACCCAGGTGTTTCAGATAGATTATCTCTACAACCATTATTGGCTACAAACGGATGAAGGAATCATGCATTTTGATGGTGAAAATTTTGACAATGCAGATATTTTACCTGCATTGCAGAAAAACATCACCCACTCCATGCGAAAGGACAAAAGCGGTGATTTGTGGTTTGCGACCATTCGAGGTTTGTATCAATTTGATGGAACTACTTTTCGGCATTATACCACCGAGGATGGACTGCCCAGCAACCGCATAGATTGGGCGTTTTTGGACTCTAAGGATCGTTTGTGGCTGAGTATCAAAGAGGGGTTAGGAGTTTTTGATGGGAGTTGTTTCCAAAAGATTGAAGAAAATGGAGAAATGGATTTGTGGCGAGATGGTTATCGAATGCGCTATCGGGAGATTTTGGAAGATCATGAAGGCAATGTTTGGTTCAATTCACTCAACGGTATTTCTCGATTTCAAACGTTTGCTTTTGAGCATTACCATGTTGAGAATCTATTGGAGAGTAGTTATTTGATGAGTTTGTTGGAGGATAGAGCGGGCAGAATCTGGTTTGCTTATCGGAACAAGGGATTGAGTATTTGTGAAAATGGAGAGTGTACACATTTTTCTAAAGAGAATGATTTGGAAACCGACATGGTGTTTGACCTCTTGGAAGGGCAAGATGGTACGGTTTGGATAGCGACTGCAAAGGGAGTGCTGCAATACCGAAATGGGAAATTCCACAAAGTATCGCTTCATGAAAAACTGGAAGACGAACCCATTTTGTATCTCGATGAAGATGCGAATGGTAATATTTGGTTGGCTTCTCGATATGGAATTGTATATCAATACGATGGTGAAAAGTTTCACCCTTATTCTATCAAAGCTACAGAGCAGAATTTTAATGAGATGTCATTTACTACGGGCTATCCTCGCTACAATTTGCAGGAACTGTTGGTCGATAAGAAAAATCGGGTTTGGGTAGCGATTGACGATGGGGTGTATCGTTTGGACAGCTTGCAGGGCAGTTTTAAGCTGATTGGAAGCAGTGAGTATTTTGATTTGATTGTGGATATGGATGAGGATGCAGAGGGCAATATTTGGATGGTCAAAGCCAATGGTGGTTTGCTCCGTTTTGACGGCAAGTACATGATTAATTTTGATGAAATGGATGGCTTGGTGAACAACAATGTGAGTTCTATTCAAATACAAGAGGGAATCGCCTGGTTGGGTACAGTCAACGGAATTGACAAATTGGAGGTAGAGACCTTCAATAAAACCAAAAAAATACGTTTTGAAAACATCGGCAAGGAAAAGGGATTTCTGCCATTGGAGTGTACAGGACTGCGTTACCATTCTTCAAATGACAATGGCATTTGGCTTGGAACTCGTAAAGGGGTGACGAAATATTACCCCGAATTGCATACACATAGAAGCGGAAAACCTTTGGTTCGCATTGAAGAAATCAAACTCAATTATGAAAACGTGGATTGGATTGCTTACGCAGATAAAATCAATACCCAAACACATTTGCCACAGGAACTGCAATTGAAGCACAATGAAAATACCTTGACGTTTTCCTTCAATACCATCAATTTTACTGATCCTCAAGCAGTTCGTTACCAGTATTTTTTGGAAGGGGAGGAGGAGGATTGGCAGTTGGATGATGGAGATGCGATGGTGACTTACCACAATCTTTCGGCGGGAACTTATACGCTTAGAGTCAGGAATCAAAAACTCCATGAAGCGGATTACGTGGATTCTCTTCAATTTACCTTCACGATTTTATCACCTATTTGGTACCATCCTAAATTTATTTTGACGGCTCTTTCGATTGTAGTAGTCTTAGTATTGACCATTTGGGGATTATTGAAGTGGTGGTTGAGAAGGCGAAAATTGAAGTATATACGGGTGGATGCATTGGAATTGCATTGAAGGAAGTAGCAAAGACAGAGGAGAAATTAAAAAACTTGAACAAAAGAGATTTTGAAGGAATCGTACAAAAGGCTAAACTTTATTATCTTGTGAAGGTCTTTTTTAGATGGACATTCCTAAAAACAACAATCAAACAACTGTCATGAAATTACCCCATTTTTTTCTTGCCGTTTTTCTTTTGAGCCTAACGACCTTTGCGGTAGCACAGCAAAAAGATAAAAAAATATTAGAGCCAAATGCCGTCAATGATACTTTGGTCATCAAGCGAACTTCTCCTGAATTGTTCAATTTGTTGGTGAATGATTATGAATCTTACGATTACAAAATCAATAAGTTAACCATCGTAGAGGAACCCCAAGGAATCATTCGGGTAGAGCGACACAAGGGAGTAGATTTGGTTTTATACCATGCCAACTACTTAGGCGACGAACCCGACCAATTCACTTACGAAATCTGTGACGAATCTGGAAAATGTGATCGAGCAACTGTCCATATTGTGAAGTGCCCACCTTCGCAAGCCGACTTTCCAAGAGTCGAAAAAATATTTATCCAAGAAGGAGATGTTCTACCCTTTGGCTACCCTGACAAAAAAATCCGTATTTCCAAAGCACCTATACATGGGCGTGTTGAAATGTCGGGAGACAGCAGTACAGCTATTTACCACCCCAAAATCGGCTATACTGGAGAAGAAAAATTCAACTTTACGGTATATGAGGATCAAGGACTTTGTGGTTTGCGCTACCATGAAGGAGTCAATAATAAGGTCTATATTCTGCCTTCAAACGAAAAGAATCAGCCCCCTGTAGCTGTAACCGATGAGGTGGAAACTTTTGGGAGTATTATTCGGATTGAAGCATTGAAGAATGATTATGACCCCGAAAATACCTTGGACAATAGGATTTGCTCAATTAGCCGTGCGAAAAATGGGAAATTGAGGCGAACAACTAAGGTGATTACCTATATTCCGAACAATGGTTTTAAGGGAACAGAAGAAATTACCTACGAGATTTGTGATTACAACAAGGTATGTGTGGAGGGAAAAATCATTATTCATGTAAAAGATCGAAATGCTCCTGTCGAATACGAAGGCTATGAGGAAGAAGTAGAGGAGACAAATGAAGAAGATGGTAAAAAATCTAAAAAAGACAAAAAGAAGAAGAAAAAAAAGAAGAAAAAATAAAAGATGAATGAAAGTAAAAAAGCCTGCTCTGAAAATTTCGGAGCAGGCTTTTTATTTTTCATTCATTTCTTATCCATTATCCATCGGCAATTCTATGATAAACTCTGTAAACTCTCCTTTCTCCGAATTGACCAACAGTTTTCCTTGGTGTACTTGTACCACGATATCATAGGTGAGAGACAAGCCCAAGCCTGTACCCATACCTGCAGGTTTGGTGGTGAAAAAAGGATTGAAGATTTGCTCACGGATGTCTTTGGGAATGCCCATCCCATTGTCCCTGATTTTGATGACCACCATTTGATTTTGTACATAGGAATAAATCCAAATGGTAGGTTGATAATCGTTTATGCCCTGACTTTTTAGGTGTTTCGCCTTTTTTTGGACAGCATAAAGCGCGTTGTTGATAATGTTCAAAAAAGCCCGCCCAATATCTTGTTGCACCAAGTGAACACTTTTGATATTCTCATCCAAGTTTAGTTTTAAGTCAGCTGTAAACGTTTTGTGTTTTGCCCTAAAACCATGATAAGAAAGCTGCAAATACTGCTTGGTCAATGCATTGATGTCCACCAATGTTTTACCCCCACTTTCTGCACGAGAATGTCGCAGCATGTTTTTGATGATGCTGTCAATGCGCTTTCCGTGTTTGTCAATGGTCTGCACGTTTTCCTGCAATTCGGTAATCATCTCGGTGATGTTTTCCATTTTTTCTGCTTCAATACAGGATTTTTGTTCGTTTAGATCTTCATTTAAGTCTTCCAGTAGTTCTTCAGAAAGCTCTGCAAAATTGTTGATAAAATTCAATGGGTTTTGTATCTCATGGGCAATTCCAGCAGTAAGTTGCCCCAAGGAAGCCAGTTTTTCTTGAACCACCAATTGATTCTGGGTATCCTTCAATTCCTTCAATGAGCTGTTCAGTTTTTGGGTGCGCTCATCGACCATTTCTTGAAGTTTTTGTTGTTGTTTGACAAAACTTCTCACACGCATTCTGATAATCAACAGCACAATTCCTACTAAACCAAGTGCACAAAGTAGGTATGCCCACCAGGTCATGTACCAAGGTCGGAGTATGGTAAACTCATACACCGTTTCGGGACTGATTGCCCCATACACATTCTTGGATTTTACCCGAAAACGGTAAGTTCCTGGAGAGAGATTGGTATAATCTTTTCTGCTTTCATAATTCCAAGTAGACCAATTTAAGTCAAAATTTTCGAGCAGATATTGGTATTGATTCTCAGAAGGATTGTCGTAGCTTGTAGAAGTATAAGTGAATCGGAGGCTGTTGTTGTTGTATGCTAGTTTTGGCTTTCGCAAATCGGATTGCTCCAAGGATGCCCCCCTTTTTGCATTGATGTAAGTGCCTCTAAATATGATAGAATCTGATATCGAAACACTTCGGATGACAGCATTGAAGTTGGGTTGGTAGGTTTGTTTAGTACGGTTGTTGTGACGTACCAAACCATTGATTCCACCAAACCAAATCATTCCATTGGGCTCAGAATAAATGGCGTGAATATCCGATTTGGGAAGGCGATTCAAGGGGGCTTCTTTCCAGACAATGCTATCTTTTGGAAAGCTAATCATCCCATTTATTTGTTTGGCATGTATCCAAATGTTTCCATTTTCATCCTCATTGAGTGTATTGATGCGGTAATTCCCTTTGGTAAATTTGATGGGATCACCTTCTTTGGATAAGACATTGTATTGTTCTTCGTATTTGAATTCTTGTGACTCCTCATCAAAATACATCAATCCATCGTCTGTAGTGAATACCACGCCACGACTCAGGTCGAAAACCTTGTTGTTTCGGGCAGAGGGCAAGCCATCGGCTTCGTCAAATCGTTTAATTTCTTGTTCTTCAATGGGTAATGACACTTGTAGTATGCCTCGAAAATCTGTCACCAACCACATTTTACCCTCTTTGGTACTCGCTATGCTGCGTATAGATTCATTGATGTTGGGCACTTGTCCCAAAAAACGCCAATCATTATTTTCCCATCTCAAAAGCCCCAATCCATTTTGCATTCCTACATACAATAGGTTTTCATCAAGAGGTGAGGGAAAAAAACAATAAGCAGCCATATTGACTCCTTTGATAATCTTTGGCTGACGTTCCTCCAAATTGTAAATGCCACCACTTGTAGCCACTAAGAGGCTGTTCCCTTTGGCATGTAAGTCCCAACATTCGGTGCGAAATACTGGCACATTCTTCAATTGAGGTTGATTGGGTTTGTCAGACAGAAAGGAATAAACGGTGTCGCTGGGTTCGAGATGGTAAATTCCTTGTGAAGTTGCCAAATAGATCTGCTCTTTGAAGCGGGTAATGGCATTGATGTTGCCAATAGATTCACTCCCTCGATAAGTGGAAAGACTTGAGGAGGTTTCTATCCTTGCCAAACCATTGTCCAAGGCGACCCACAAGCCATTTTGATGGTCATTGTAAACATAGTAGGATTGGTCGTTGGGAAGCCCATCTTCTTGATTGATGACCTGTTGGAGATAACCCTCTTGGTCAATAATCACAATCCCAGCTTGCAGTGTAGCCAGTGCATACTGTCCATTGTCCAAGGCACAACCATGGTACAATTGGTTTTCACGCAAGAAATCATCCGCTTGGGTATAAAGTGGAAAGCAGCGATCGTCTTCACAAACGAACAAACCCTTTTGACGAGTCCCCATCAAAATTTGATTGTAAGGAGTCGCAATCATTGCGTACAGATAATCATCTGCAAAGGCAAGCCCTCCAGGTACAGGCTTCAATTCTTCACCATCCAAAATAACCAAGCCCTTTTCTTTTTGAGTCAAATACAGTTTTTCATTTACATAAAAACCATACTGTTGATTCAAAGGAGGATCATAATTTTGGGTCTTTATACGTTGTCCATCCCATTGAAACACTTTTTCTCTGGTCAAAAAATAAGTGCCTTTGGTCGTACAATAGGTTTTCCACGCACTGCCAAATTCACTATCTTCTGCCGCAATGTGTTCATTGAGAGATACATATTGCAGCAATCCTGTACTGTCAGGACTCAGGTAACCAATTTCACCTTGCGCCCCCACAAATATTTGACCTGTTTCGTGGGTATCCAAGGAGTGAACCACCATGTTTTTGGGAGTAGGAATCAGTCGCCAAGAAGTACCATCGTATTCCAGTATGCCATGACTATTGCCAAAATACATGAAGCCTCGTTTGTCCTGTGTAATTGCCCAATTTTGGGAGTGAGCATCGTAGGTTTTGGGGCTAAAGTAGCTGATATAAGGCATACCATACTCTCTATCCTGAACGGTTTGTGCCTGTATAGGATAAAAGTAGGAGGAAAACAATAAGAGGAGTAATGCAAGATACTTCATTGCAGCAATTTGACCATCGAGAAGGAGAGCTATTTGTGTTTAAACAGCTTCGAGCAATTCATTAATCATTTCGTTTGCTTTCTCAAAAGCATCATCGTCTTTGATAATGTAATAGTAAGCTCCTTCAATAAGAGTTTGAGCCGCCACGCCATATCTATGTTGAGCAGAAAGCATAATGACAGGCATTTCTGGATATTGGTCTTTTATTTGCTTTAGTATTTCCAAGCCATTTGCTGCATCTTCTTCAACATTATCCAAAAAATAATCGAGAACGATGGCATCTGGTTTTTTATCCAAATTGCTTAAACAATCACCACCTGACAAAAATCCCATTACATGGAAATGTGGGTTGTTGTCTGCAAGGTGATCCTTGAGCATACTTTGGAACATTGGGTCGTCATCTACTACAAAAATGAGTTTTTGCTGCTTTTCAGCCATATTCATAGGGTTTTTTAGTAAGTTTATCAAAATATGAAATGGAAAGATAGCACAAATTGTTGACTTCCGTAAAGAAAAAAAAAGCTATTTTTAAGATAGAAATTTACTTCACTCAATATCTATTAAACTAATACCTACAAAAATGATACACTGGCAAGAAAACGGTCTACTGGGCAATTTCACTCAAACACAACTAAAAGAAATCGCTCCCTACATAAAAAATCATGAGTACAAAGAAGACCAATTGATTATAGAAGAGGGGGAAGAAGGCGACCGACTGTATATGATAGAACAAGGAACTGTTGAAATCTACAAAGACGACATCACCTTGACACATCTAATCACAGGACAGCATTTTGGAGTCATGGCACTGTTGGATCAAAGCACACGCTCTGCAAATGTAAAAACAGTTACTCCAACCCAGCTGAAAAGTATTGATTTGAAGGCATTGAAGGCACTCTCTGATCATGCCGAAGACTCTATTTTCTTCAAAATCCTTCAAAACCACTTGCACAATCAACAGGACATTTTGCGGACGATGAACGTAGCAAACATCCATGAGACGAAACAAAAGTTGGCGGAAGCCAAAAAGAACCTCTCATTTAGTAGTTTTTTCTTATTTACCTTAGGGCTGCTCATTTTTTATATGTTCATCATGGGCATATTTTTGGAGTGGAAAGAAAGCATTCACACCGCATTTTATTTGTCTTGTGCCGTTCCTTTGATGTTGATAATCTTGGGAGGCGCAGCCTATAGATATACCCTAAACAGTGACTATCCGCCTGCTTTTTTTGGTATTTCTACTGCAAATTGGAAAGCCGACTTAAAGGAAAGTTTGATTTGGACAATTCCTTTTTTGATCTTGGTAACTTTTGTGAAATGGCTTCAAATACAATTCATGGATGGTTATCAAGGACAAAGTATCATTGACATGGATCGAATATTTCGGTATGATTTGAAGTGGGTTCTGATGTTTTTTGGATTGTATATTCTATTTTGTCCCATCCAAGAATTCGTGACAAGAGGTGTATATCAAACGGGCTTAAAAAATCTATTTACTGGAAAACAAGCCACCTTTAGAGCCATCTTACTTTCCAACTTGTTGTTCAGTTCCTTTCACTTATTCTTCAATCTTTATTTTGCAATTGTCACGCTGATTCCTGGGATATATTGGGGATATTTGTACGACCGTCAAAAAACCTTGGTAGGAGTTAGTTTCTCACATATACTGATTGGTGTTTATACTTCATTTTTAGGCTTTCATTAAAATTAGAGTCAGGAAGACTTCAAAATAAGTGATGTGTCAAATGAGGGATAGGATTTGTTCGACTTATTACTAAGTACTTAGGTTTCGGTAACCTTTGAAAGGTAAAATAAAAATAGGAAAAAGCGCAAAAAAG
>JBGCDY010000797.1:0-16115 GCA_045105835.1 Chitinophagales bacterium | reverse complement strand
TGTCAGCGACTGAAGTCGCCGTTACAAAACCAATAGAAAACCCTATTTTACTCTACCTCTTTATACACCTTGATGTAAAAAACGAAATTGGATAGAATTTTTACCTGTTCGGTGAGTGAGAGCCCCCTTAGCATGTTTTGTTTGGGGAGTTCGATGGGGTTGTCCAATAGCTCGATTAAATTGAGGGTACTCAATGCTTTGACAGCATAACCTGCATTTTCGGCATGTGCATGTTTGGCTTTGATGACTCCGACCAATTGCCCGTTTTTATCAAATAAAGGCCCGCCACTGTTGCCAGGCTGTACGGGAACGGAGATTTGATAGGTATTGGCATCGCCTTGATAGCCTGTACGAGAACTGACGAGACCGTCTGTTAGTTTGATTTCAGAACCCATTGTAGCAGTCAGTGGGTAGCCCAAAGTGAAAACCTCTTCGCCGACATCTACCAAGGCTGGTTGAAAAGCATAAGGGAGTTTGGGGAGGTTTTGGAATTTGATATCGTCAATTTTCAAAATGGCAATATCCGTTTTGGGGTCTTGTCCGACTATTCTTGCATTGTAGGTAATGGGCATGCGCTCAGGGTGAAGCTCTACTTCTATTTTTCTGGCATTTTTGATGACGTGGTAATTGGTGATGATATAGCCTTCGGTTGAGATAGCGATGCCACTTCCTGCAGCATCAATCGGGTCAGAAGGATTTTGAGCGGCTAAGATTTGTTTGACAGAGCGTTTGACATATAGGCTTCTCTCCGTACTGTTTTCAAAGTTGAGCGCAAAGGACTCATCGGTTTCGAAGGTGATAAAAGCAGGAATTATTTTTTTATCAAATCGAGACCATTTTACTTGTCGATAAAGATACTTGTCTTTGCTCGGAAAAATTTCTCCGATATATTCTCCTTCTTGCCAATCGTCGGCATTGCTTGCTCCCTCCAAATACATCACATCATACGTTTTGCCTTTGCCTTTTAGTATGGCTATTTTGTGTTTACTTGTTGCTTTCATGGGATTGAAAACCTCTTCATAGATTCCTTCCAAAAATTCAGGTGCCGTTTTATCTATCAATTTCTGCATAACGACATGCTCTGTGGACAACATTTTATTGGAGGGGGCTTTGAGGCGGTTGTGGGGTTGGTAGATAAGGTTGTGTCGGTAGATTCTTTGCCAAAGTGCGCCCATATTGACCAATAGGTTTTCATCCTTGTAAATGATGCCCATGTAGGGAATGTTCACGGTTTGGTTCAGACAAGAACGAAAAACGAGATTGATATCTGTATAATATTCACCTGTTTCGGTCATGGACAAATGCGCCCAAGCGACATCGCATATAGAGTTTACATTTTTAAGAATCTCCTCTTTCTCTTTGGTTCTAAATGCCACGTCTTTGATACCCAATTGTTTGAGATAAATGCCAAAATGCTCAATGACCATGTCTCCATTTCTATCCGTGTCTGCTTGTTTGTTGGGATCTACTTCAATGATAACGTATTGAACGCCTGTCAAAAGTTTGTGGAGGTCAATTTGCAGGTTTTTGTTCGTATTGAAGGGAGATGCAAAAGCAGTCAGATGGATAATCCATAGGGCTAAAAAAGGCAGATATTTCATAGGGTTAGGCTTTTTGAATTTATACAATGCCGAATATATAGATTTTCTATACATTCGACACTGTATGGGACAGTAAGGTTTAAACTGTAAAATTCAATATCCGTGCCAACTTGTTTTGGTATTTGGTGAAAATATTATTTATAAGCTGCTATACGAAAGGCGAAAGGCGTTAGTTTTTTGACTTGTTCGGTGAAAGTCAGGCCTGCAATACTGCTTTGGTTGGGAATGGGTATGGAGAGTTTTTGCAGTATTTTTACCAAAATCTGACTTTTGATTGCATAGCTCATATCATTAGCTCCTGAAAAACGAGCATTGACGATTCCCTCCAATTCTCC
Source organism: Chitinophagales bacterium (assembly GCA_045105835.1). Classification (GTDB taxonomy): domain Bacteria; phylum Bacteroidota; class Bacteroidia; order Chitinophagales; family UBA2359; genus JAUHXA01. The sequence goes on along the minus strand of JBGCDY010000797.1, from coordinate 14,179 downwards.
AGAAGTACCAAATAATGGTCCGCCACTATTTCCTTGTAAAAGGTTTATGCTCGTACTATACGCTTTGGGATCGTCTTTGAAGCCATATAGAGATTTGATGATTCCTTTTTCCAGTTTGGTTTCTTTTCCCAATTTTTCACACAAGGGATAGCCCAATGTAAAAATTTCTTCTCCTTGATCTGCATGTTTTGTTGCGATAGAATAGGGGATTTTATCGAAATTTTCAAAGTTTGCATCTTCAATTTTCAGAATGGCAATATCGTTTTGGAGGTTGGAATAGATGAGTTGGGCTTTGTACAGTACAGAATCTGTCGATTGGTATTTGATTACCCGAAAATTTGTTGCATCTTTTATCACATGATGGTTGGTGACGATGTAACCATCGGTAGAAAGCACAAAACTACTTCCATAAGATACTTTTACCCTTCTCATACCTTCAGGGACATATCTCATGTTTTCTTGAAGGTCCTCTATCGTATTCTTGATTTCATCCATAACGTTCATCAAAGAACTATTGTAGTGTATTGCTTTTGTATTTGGAGGAAGAAGTGCTTTTTTTTCATAGGAAATCAATAGCTCTGGAAGATTGTCAAAGCTCAATACTAATTTGTTTTTTTGTGGAAAAGAAATATTTGTAGATGTGTTGATCTTTTTATCAGAAAGAACCCATTGCAAATTGTTGAAAAAATAGGGGGTTTCAAATTTTGATTCATTGGGAATAAAACCCAATTCTTCCCCTTTTTCCCAGTCCATATAATTACTGGCACCATTGAGAAAAATGGCAATGTAATCATTGTCTTGGTTTCTAATGATTGCCATTTCGTGTTCCTCTCTTTGGTCTTCGGTAATACACTGATAAATGCCTTGAATAGAGGAGCTATTTCCCCTATTGAGAGTATATTGAATGCTTTGTTCTGAACAAATTGTGGAGTTTTGAAGGTTTTGTCCTACAATGAAATGATTACTTGATTCTATATTCAAATGGCTCGAAAAAATAAGAATACAGCTAAGGATAGTTGTTGTTAAGTTGATATTGAACATGACAAAAAGGTTTGAGATAGTTTGTAAATAGAAAGTTTTTTTCGTGATCCTTGAAAAAATAAATATCTTTCGGAACACCGATTATGGGTATAAACGAGGGCTTAGGGGAATTTAAATTAAAAATGCAAATCAAACTTTATGAGTTAGTGCATTTCAAGAGTGACTAATTTAATGTTTTAGCTTGCCTTAGTCACAAAGACTGTGTTAAAGATGCAAGACGTTCGAGGATATTGAACACCTTGCATTTTTAATTTTTTTTGAAGAAAGTGTAAAGATTTTATTTATACGATTTTATGTGAAAAACAAAGGGTTTGACCAATTTTACTTGTTCCTTCAAATCCTTCAGATTCTTCAATACATTGTTTTTAGGTAGTTGGATGGAGTTGGGCAGTCTGTTGATGGTTTTCAGCAAGACTGGAGACTTGATAATAAAACTGATATTATCTATTCCTGCATGTTTAGACCGTACTATTCCAATCAATTTTCCTGAAGAACTGATAGCTGCCCCGCCACTGCTTCCTTTTTGGACATTGAGGCTTGTTTCATAGGTGTCTATATCGCCATTGTACCCGTTTTGAGCGGTGATATTTCCTGTTCGGAGTTTGAATTCCCGTTCTTTTGAAGAGTGAGGGTAACCCACTGTAAATATATCTTCTCCTATATCAGCTTGGTTTTCTTCAAAAGAGTACACGATAGTGGGTAATGATTGAAACCGTGAATCATTGATTTTTAAAATAGCAATGTCGTCCTCTACGTTTTCAATAACCAGTTCTGCATCGTAGGATTGTCCATCATGGGTATCTACTTTTATGCACTTAGCATTTTTGATGACATGTTGATTTGTGATAATATACCCGTCGCTTGTAAGAGCTATTCCACTACCGTAAGAAAATATTTTGTTGCAAGATGAAGAGGTGGTAGAGGGCACATTTTTGGAGAATTGTAAAATCAAGTTAGAATCCTCAAAACTCAATACAAATTGATTTTTCTTTTTACCAGTCACTACAATATGTCCTTTGCAGGAAGGTTTTTTATTCAAAAAGTACCAATTAACATTGGAAAAAGATATAAAACCATTGTTTTTTATAGGGCTACCAATAAACCCAATAATCTCTCCCTTTTTCCAATCGTCTGTATTGGGTGCTCCATTTAAGTAAATAATGTCGTATCCTTTCGTCTTATTTCTGAAAATAGCTACTCGCAAATTTCTATAAATACTAGAAGTGTTTAAGCCATGAATTTGATATATTCCTTCAATGAATTGCTTCTCTGTACCTAAACTTTGAAGCAGCCACTGTATGGTTGTTTCAGAATATTTGATTGGATTGTGTCGAATGTTGAGGCGGTATTGAGGGTCATAACTCGATTGAAAATCAGAGGTTTTTGACCAAAGCGTCAAAAGTTTTTCAGTAAGTTGCCCATCTGTTTTGATAAAATCACTGAAAGAAATGCGAATGTTTTTATTATTGCAGAAATGAAACTCTAGTACCATATTGTCAAGAATTCCATAGTGGTGAGTAAATTCAAAATCTACTTCTACTAAATCACAATAAGTAGAGATTTGTTGAATCAATTTGTTTTGTGCTTGTTCATTCGTGGCAACCTCTTCAAAGCCTATTCTCTCAAAGTATTGTTTGGAGGCTGATTTGATTTCTTGAACTATGGCAGAGTTTTCATCTTGTAATGAAACTATGTTTAGAGAGGCGTATTTAACTCCTTTCAATAAATTGGGAAGCTCCGAAGTAGAAAGAACTTCACATTGATTTGTAGTAAAAGGAAGAATTGTAAATATGAATAATATACTTAATTTTTTGATTAAATTTTGCATTAGTCTGGGATTTGGGTTGTAAAAGCTAGGTTTTCATGTTTCCTTAGTGAATGCAATGAAGTAGGTGGTATTCAAAAAATAATCGTACTTTTTATCAGCACATATCGAAGTAGTTTTTTGCAAGCTGTTATATCTTTGCAAAAAAAAATACAGTATATACTAGCCCATAAATTGATAGTTTAGTGACTAAATTGGGAATGTTTTTTGAAAACCAATTATTGGAAAGCGTGGGAGCAAACACAGTAAAACCCAATTGAAGAGGTTCTATTTTTTGCGTGATTATTCAAATAATCGTAATTGTTATAAAAACAAGTGCGTCTTTGAATTGTAGTTTACTGTGTCTTGTAGCTTCAAATAGCTGTAAACTTCAAAAGAAGATAGAGCTAGTATAGGCGGATTCAGAATAGTTTGGGATGCTATTCCTGTATTGATTTGCGACTTAATTTAGAAACATAAACAAAAGTCTATCAATTCTGCTCAGTAACGGTAAAAAAATAACCTGAACAATTTTTTAGCTAACATACCCCACCCCCTTTCAAAAGGGGAATTAAGGTGTTCATTTATTTTTTTCTTATTACTCAGGGTGTATAAAATAAGGAACTCTTGAATGGTTCGATTTGTTTCTATACCAAAATCAGATAGGAGAATGCAATAGGATTAGTCAATAAATGTAAGTATTGATTACATTGTTTTATTGAAACAATACAACTAAAAACTCGCCTCTGATTCTACCTAGTAAGGCAAAATTTGAACGATATTTGCTCTTTATAAATTTTTAGTGTAGTCACTAAATTGAAGTGCAAAAAACATGAGATTGAAAGTTAAATATGTTTTGATTCATCCATAGGGAAGTATTAGGTGACTTAATTGTTGTTTAGAAAAATTTGCTGTTGTGTGCTACAAATATAAACCAAACTGGAAAGAATAGCAAATAAAAAAAAACTTTTGTTTTGTTAACAGTTGTTAGATACTGTATTTCATATTTATATCCTTAGAATAAATAGATTTTTTATTTTTTCATTGTTTGTTATTAAGAGATATATGATTTGTTTTCATATGCTTATGTTTGGAGGGTTCTGTTAAAAAAAAATATAATGTCTGAGAGAAAAAGGAATTTGTTGGATACTCCTATTGAATATTTGAAAGGTGTAGGCCCTAAACGGGCAGATGTATTGAAGAAGGAGCTAAGAATTTTTTCGTTTGGAGATTTGCTCGAACATTACCCTTTTCGGTACATTGACAAAACTGAATTACATACGATTGCAGGGATTGACAGCAATGATAGTGTGGTACAACTGAAAGGTTACCTCTCTAATATTCAGCTGACAGGTGAGGCAAGGAAAAAACGCTTGACGGCATGGCTTCGAGACAAAACAGGACGAATTCAACTGGTTTGGTTCAAAGGGGCAAGCTATATGAAGAACTATCTACAAGAGGGCAAAGAATATTTGGTCTATGGAAAGCCGAACTCCTTCAATCAAAAATTTAGCCTACCACATCCTGAATTGGAACTGATTGATAACAGCCAAGGAGTCTCATTGACAGACCGTATTCAACCTGTTTACAGCAGTACTGATAAATTGAAGATATTCCACTTAGATAGTAAGGGCATTTCCCGTTTGGTTCAAACACTCTTTACAAAAATAAGGGCAAACGATTTGCCTGAAAATTTGCCAGAATCTGTTCGTTCGACCTACAAACTCATCCATCGTTTTGAAGCCTACAAAAACATCCACCAACCTGCAAATGATGCAAGTCGAAAACAGGCTGAACTGCGATTGAAGTTTGAAGAATTCTTTTTTATCCAAATCAAACTGGTACAAAAAAAGAACTTTAGACATTTGAAGTTGAATGGCTATGTCTTTCCAAAACTAGCAGATTATTTTCATGGTTTTTATGAGAAGTTGCCTTTTGAATTGACGGGTGCCCAAAAACGGGTATTGAAGGAAATTCGTCGAGATACGATGACGGGGAAGCACATGAACCGCTTGCTGCAAGGGGATGTGGGAAGTGGTAAAACGATTGTGGCGTTGATGACGATGTTGATGGCGATAGACAGTGGTTTTCAAGGTGCTATGATGGCTCCTACCGAATTGTTGGCACAGCAGCACTTCAAAGGGATTTCCAATTTTGTGGAGGAAGTGGGAGTGAAGGTGGATATTTTGACGGGTTCGGTGAAAGGCAGGGCAAGAAGAAATTTGTTGGAGAAGTTGGAGTTGGGAATGATTGACATTTTGATTGGAACTCATGCTTTGATTGAAGACCCTGTGGTGTTTAAGAATTTGGGTATTTCGGTGATTGATGAGCAGCATAGGTTTGGAGTGGCACAGCGCGCAAAATTGTGGGAGAAAAACGATAAACCGCCTCATGTTTTGGTGATGACAGCCACGCCGATTCCTCGAACTTTGGCGATGACGGTCTATGGGGATTTGGATGTGTCGGTGATAGACGAATTGCCGCCTGGTCGAAAAGCGATTCAAACCATGCACTGGCGGGAGTCCAAACGCCTGCAAATGTTGGGTTTTTTGAAGAAAGAAATTGCCCTTGGTCGCCAAGTGTATATTGTGTACCCTTTGATTAATGAATCGGAGGCAATGAGTAATTACAAGGATTTGATGGATGGATATGAGAGCATACAAAGGGCTTTTCCCCAACCTGAATACCAAATCAGTATTGTGCATGGACAAATGTCGGGCTATGCGAAGGATGAGGAGATGATGCGCTTCAAAAATAAGGAGACGCAAATCATGGTGGCGACTACGGTGATTGAAGTGGGAGTGGATGTGCCGAATGCAACGGTGATGGTCATCGAAAGTGCGGAGCGTTTTGGTTTGGCGCAGTTACATCAGCTTCGAGGGCGTGTGGGACGTGGAGGCAATCAGTCTTATTGTATCTTGATGACAGGTAATAAGCTGTCCGCAGGTGGTCGAAAACGCTTGGCGACTATGGTGGAGACTACGGATGGGTTCAAAATTTCGGAGGTGGATTTGCATTTGAGAGGACCTGGTAATATTGAAGGGACTCAACAAAGTGGGGTTTTGAACTTGCGTATTGCAGACATTGTGAAGGACAACAAGCTACTGCAAGTGGCAAGAACGGCTGCGGCAAAGGTGATTGAAGGTGACCCAAGAATGGAGAAGCCTGAGAATCAAAATTTGAAGCAATATCTCCAAAGCGGAGAGAATGATGAGAAGAGTAAGTGGAGCCGAATTTCTTAGGAAATCTCCTTGATTTTTCGCACCAGCCATTGTTTTTCCATCACATTACTGGTTTCGTTGAGGGTTTGTAGTAGGTGTTCTATTTTGCGTGTGTCTCCTTTTTTTAGTTTGCTTATCTTTTTGATAAACTTAATCATATTTAGATAGTTGCGTTTGTTTTTGTCGGAGAGGACTTTGTTGCGGCGGATGTAAGTGGCAAAACTGTGTGTTAGGGATAAAAGGGCTTCTTCTTCTTTGAATTCATAGTAGGATTTCAATAGAATGGATTTTGCGCCCAAGTAATAAGACACGTTGCGACTATTGACCTGCAAGAGATTGTGCATGGCTTCTCGGAATTTTTTTTGGTAGAAATAGAAGTTTCCCATATTGTAGAAATAGGCATCTTCTTGGTCTTGTTCTGGAAGCTTCTTGTGGTTTTTTTTGATGAATTTTTCTGCCCATTCAAAAGCTTCCTGACGCAGGGCTGTGGTGACGATGTTTTTGAAGAATTGCAGATCCAGTCCACCTCCCTCCTTCAAAAGTACATTGTCGAGCATGTCTTTGTAAAGAGAAAACAAATCTTTGAGGTACTTTTCTTGTCCTGTATTGAGTTTTTTTACCAAATAATTTTGGAGGTATAGATAGAGGTCTTTGGTTTCATTTTTTGCCAATAAGTCTTTGTGTTTGTTGAGTAGGTCTTTTAGTATGTCGTAGTTTTCCTTTTTTTCAGGCTCTAACAGAGTGTTCAAAGTCAGTTGGTAGATTCTTAAAACCGCTAATTTGTTGAGATTGAATTTATTGAGGTAATTCGTAAAATTCTTAATCTCGGCTTTTTCCTCTACCTGCAATAAATCTTGGCGGTTCATAAAGCTGCAAAGGTAGCGTAGTTTGGTCACCAAATAATAGTAATCAAGGCTTTGAACAACATCAATGATGTTTCGTTTTTGAGCATTTGTGTGGTTGTAGAAATCTTCTTCTACACGCAGGAGGTAATCGTGGTAATAGTAATCTGCATTTCGAAGGGGTTGTTTGTCCAATTTGGATTCTGTTATTTCAAAAGTTCTTTTGAAATGTTTGGGGATTTTTCGGTCAAGGCTTGCACGAAGGGTAAATATCTGATGGGTGATGTCGTTTTCTTTAAAATCTTGGTAGTTAATGTAATCGGTGCATAACTTATCTAATTTGGACATAAGTATAAAGAGCCTTTGCTCGTTGTACTTTTTGTGGGGAAAAAGCTTCTTCCATACGAAGGTTTTGGTCGGGAATTGTTTTTTTTGATAGAAAAGAGCCTTATGAATAATCTCCAATAAGTCAATTATATGTTGGTTTTTATTGAAAAAAGGAGAAGAAACATATTCTTTTAGGCTTCTCCATTCTTTTTGAGAAATACTGGATAAGATTTCGGATAATTTGCTGCCTTTCATATATTTACCTGAAAAATATTTGTGGATAAACAGTGAAAAAAATGAATAGAAAATGCAAATTTAGTGTTTTTTTGAAAAAAAATGCATTAAGTATTGACTTTTAAGTGTTAGTGAATATTTTCTGGCGTTTTCTGGAGCTTTAATTTGACTGTTTTGAACGAAAAAATAGTGTGTAGTGCGAATAGAAAAGAGATTAAAAGTTTTTTTTACTGGAGGAATTGTTTGCGATATTTACATTATCAAAATGAGAAGAGCAGCTAATCAATTTAAAAAATAAAGTGTTCCCATTAGTTAAATTCCCAATACCCTCAAGAAATGCGTAAACTTGGGGGTTTTTTTATGTCCCTACCCAAACCGTTTTCCTATTAAAACTTCCAAAATAATTCAAATCGATTAAACTCTAATTAGCTCTCAATCAAAGAATTTTTGTGCTTTGATTGAGAGTTTTATCCTATCGGTATGCCTTCAAATCTGGGCATTCTTCGATGATCTCTCCAAAGAAATCTGTATCTCCATATTGTCGCACCAAAGTTTTGGCATAAGTCGAATCTGTTTGATTCCCATTTTGAATACTTGCAAGTGGGTTCTTTTGACAAAATAGTGCCAAATAAGCCGCTTTTGCGCCCAATTCGCTTTGGTCTTTGCTGACCTTGTCTAATACAGACTGATAGTAATTCACTGAATTGTTTCTTGTTCCATAGTTGGCAGTAAAATGGTTGATGCTTCCTTGAAGGGTATCGGTCAAGGAAGGAATGTTGAATGGATAAGTCCCCACGCCATATTCACCCGAAACAGGTTGTTGGTACTCTCTCAGTGTCCATATCAAGTCACCTTGCCAAAGATTTCCTGTATAGCCCCAAAATGGAGTGTTGGAGAATCCATTGCCGAGTTTGAAGTAGGATTCTGCAGGATTTTCTTTTGCAGCTTGCAGCAGGTCTACTACTTTTTTGGCAAATTCCATTTTATTGCAGCGTTCGGTGATGGGAACTTGGCTCAAGGAGTTGTTTTCAAAATCACATGCAATGTTGTTGTACTCCAAACCTGACCAAGTTTTTTCGTCTTCTGATGCTTGCCAATATTCAGGGCTGATTTGTTTGTATTTCTTCAATGCATCCTCAAACTTTTGTTCACGCATTAATTTGGTTCCCATAAGGTCGAGAATCAAATCTTCTGTAAAGAAACCATCTTCAAAAAGGTGTAATTCAAAAGCCGTTTTATTGGGACTGATGACCAATTGTCTTAGGCGTTGTAAGTCGGATTGTGTGGCATGGAAATCTGCCAATATGCGGGTCGCATCCAAGTCTTTTGCACTATTGAAGCACAGAATGGCTTTGGGAACATCACCTTGAAGGAGATAGTGTTGTGCAATGTGCATCATAGAACGACTATAAACATTGAAGTTTTCGTAAGCCTGTTTAGGTTTGGGCATATTCTTCAATGCCTCATAAAAACTATTTTCTAAGCCTGCATCCATTTTTTTGTTGATGGCGAGGTTGTTTAATGAATAGATAAGCATTGCCTGTTGTTGCACCTTTGCGGTGACCTGCATATTGACCAGTTGGTTTAGTATTTTATTGGATTCGTCATAATCTTGAAGGAGGTAAGATAAGTAAGCAGAGGCGGTATCCCATAGGGTAGGAGAGTTGAGGCTGGAGGAAAGGCGAGCGGTATCTACAAAGGCTTTGAACTCTCTGACATAAGCTGGGTTTTCAACTTGAGGATTCAGTGCGAAAATTTCTGTTTCAACATTTTCACTACTGAACCAAGAAAGAATGGTTTGCCAAATGTTTCTGAAAAAGCTTTGGATGCTGTCGAGTATAGAGGCATTGGCAAATTTGACTTTAGTAGAAACGCTTGTTTTCTCTGTGTTTGCCATCCCATCGTCTATGCTTATCGGTAGTGTCATGTTGGGCGAAAGCAATAATTCTTCTATTTTGTTGATTTCTCTGACCACCATCAATTCCATCAACTCAGAACTGGGTTGATCTGCATACATTTTTTGGAGGGTCTGCAAATCGAAGTCTGTGTTTTCTAGTCCCCGCATCATCCACAAAATAGCCGCCGCACCTGGCATTCGATCTGCTACTTTGAGGGTTTGATTCCAGTCTTCCTCATTTGTGTATTCAAAATTTTGAATCGCCAATTGTTTTTTATCTTGACTCTCCACAAAAACCCTTGCAAATCCATACATTGCACGTGCATTGTCGCCCAAACGTTTGTGTGCGCCTGCCCTCAATGCCATGAGCCAATATCTAATAACACTTTCGCCAATGAGTCCCTGTCCTTGTTGGCTGAGACCAATGATACGTGCTGCTTTTTTGGTGTAAATATCAATGGCCTCTTGGTAACGCCCTGTATATAAAGCCAATCGAACGGCTTGGTAGGCATACCTCAATTTGATGAAATCTGTGCGGCAATTTTGGTGTTTGATGAGGATATAATCAATCAATTTTTGTGTCTCGTCAGGATTTTGTTCTGTTTCACTCCACGGATCATAAGTTACAAAGGGCTCACATCTTTTGGCAATGACCAAATAGTTAATGGCATCAATGTCTTTTTTGGTGTAAAGATATTTGAGCAATTCATTGTTTTTCCATTTCTCATCGGTCATTTTATAGGGTTTCCCATAAGCAATTTGCCTATACAATTCTTGAAGCAAAAGAGTGTCCGATTCATATATTACTGCTGCAATGTCTTCTTTATTAGGTGTTTCTTCAAAGTATTTGTACCAATCTCCTACATTATAGGAATGCCTCTCTACTAAGGTTTGACCCCAAGAGTCTTGGTTATAACGCTCCGTATCCCAATAAGCGACGCGATAGGTGGTATCGTTTAGGATGTCGGAATTGAAGAATGAAACTCGGTTTTCATATGGATCTTCCATTGGTCCACACGCAAAGAGTTCTATTGCAGTGAATAGAACTAAAATGAATGAGAGTAGAAATGAACGAGTATATAGGGACATTTTCATAAAAATGATTGCTGGTTTAGAATGGATTCAAAAATATCAACAATATCTCGTTTTTTTGAGTGTTTGAAGGTTTTTATGGATTCTTTGATGAACCAAGACTTTTTGAGCATTCTACTTCCCCAATGATTTTTGTAGGAGAAATGAAGGGAATAGCAGTGCTTTCCTGCAATGGATTCTGTCAATTAAATACTTTAGAATGAAAGAAGTGAGGTTTTTTGTGTTGGAGAAATTTAGATGGGTGGCTTGATTGCAGAAGGTTATAAATATCCTTTCATCGAAAATCTGATATTGAAGTGAATACAAATCGGAATTACCCAAGGCAATTTGAGATTTAAGAGAGGGGTAAATGAGGTTTGCAAGGAGCGGTTTTTAAAATAAAACTTCCGAAATCTATGTTGGGATTTATTTTTCGACAGTTATGAAGTAGGCTATCTATTGAGTTTGAGTTTGGGAATCTCAATCTGTTTTCATTTCCGTCAACTCAACCTTTCTTTGGTTATCCAAATCTACATTTTCCACTTGATTAGGAATTTTAGAATCCACCATTTTATTCTGCTTGTGCAAAAATCTATGTGCATCAAATTGAGGAATGTGTGTACCCAATACCCGACCATAAGGTTTGAGGCTTTCGATGTTGTCAAAGACCATTTTCATCACTGCAATAATTGGAATAGACAATATCATCCCTGCAATGCCCCAAAGCGCACTACCTGCTAAAAGCGTGACAATCACGACCAAAGGATTCAAACTTACCTTGGTTCCCATTACAAAAGGAGTAATAAAATTTCCCTCTAAAAACTGTATCGTACCATAAACTGCAATGACTCCAAGCGGAGCCCAGAAGGTATCACCCGTTAATACTGCATAGAGTACCGTAATGAAGCCTCCCATAAACACACCAAAGTAGGGAATGATACAAAGCAAAGCACTCACACAGCCAAAGAAAACAGCGTATTTGATACCTACAATCAAAAGTCCGATACTGTTGAGGGCTGCAATGATAAGAATCACCAAAAACAATCCACCTACATAGTTTTGTACCACGCTTTTGATTTCACCCAAAATCTTTTCGGTAAGCGTCATATTGCTGGAGGGCGAAATTTCGATGATGAAGTTTCTAAAAATTCGGTGGTAGTAGGTCATGAAGAAAATATAAATTGGAACAAGTGCAGCATAAAACAAAATGTTGGTAGTAATTGTAATCGTTTCCCGAACAATTGAAGTTCCTGTGCTGAACAAGTTGACCATATTATTTCTCAGAATATTCAATTGGCTCTCAGAAGTAATCGCAAATTTATCTTCAATAAAATCTTGTATGTTGATCAATAGTTTTTCAAACTTGGCAATCAAGGTTGGAATCTCTGTAATGAAGCTGTTCAGTTGAGCTCCAATGAGAATAATCAGCAAAAAGATGATGGAAATAACGATTATCAATGCGCTAAATATCGCAAAACCAGAGGAGAAACCTATCTTCTCAAATTTTTGTACCAAAGGATAGATGGCAAAAGCAATGATGCTCGCCAAAAAAATAGGTATAAGAATGTTGCTCCCCATATACAGAATAATGGTGAGAGCGAGAAAGCCAAGCATCAAGTTGGCAAAGTGGGTTGACCAGTAAGTGCTCTTATTCATAAAGATTAGGTTAATAGAGGAGTACAAGCATATTGCCTCATGACTATTATAAAAGATTTTCTACTCAATTAGTTCAATTTATGGCATCATAGTTTAATTAAGCAACAAAAATAGTGCTATAAGCCTTTAAATAACTAATTTTGTAGCTGTTTATTACTTCAAACACCAAAAACGATGCTGGATAAATTAGGAGCTATCAAACAAAGATGGGAGGATATTGGACAACAATTGATTGACCCAGAAGCTATGAGTGACATGAAGCGCTATGCTCAACTGGGTAAAGACTACAAAGAACTACAAACCTTTGTGGATGCTTATGATAAATATAGCAACTTGCTGAGTAATATCGAGAACAATAAGGAGATTATACAGACGACGGACGATCCAGAATTCAAGGAAATGGCCAAAATGGAATTGGATGAATTATTGGAAGAACAAGCTGCTATAGAAGAGGAAGTCAAGCTCCTGTTGATTCCCAAAGACCCAGAGGATTCCAAAAATGCTATGCTCGAAATTCGTGCAGGAACAGGAGGAGACGAGGCATCTATCTTTGTGGGGGATTTGTTCAGAATGTACCAGCGGTATGCGGACTCCAAAAAATGGAAATTGGAATTGGTCAGTTTGAGTGAAAATCAAATTGGTGGCTACAAGGAAATCGTAGCAAAAATAGATGGAGACAATGTATATGGTACACTCAAGTATGAATCGGGCGTACACCGTGTTCAGCGAGTACCTGTCACCGAATCCCAAGGAAGGGTGCATACCTCTGCCGCCTCTGTTGCGGTATTGCCAGAAGCAGATGAAGTAGATGTGGAGGTAAAAACAGCCGACTTAAGAGTGGATACCTTTAGGGCATCTGGAGCGGGTGGACAGCACGTAAACAAAACGGAATCAGCCGTTAGGATTACCCACATTCCTACAAACATCGTCGTGGAATGCCAAGCAGAACGTTCTCAAATGCGGAACCGTGAGAAGGCGATGGAAGTGCTTCGAACCCGTATTTATGAAAGAGAATATCAAAAACACATGGCGGCGATTGCGAGTGCTCGTAAAACCTTGGTTTCGACGGGAGACCGTTCTGCCAAAATTCGCACCTACAATTACCCACAAGGACGTGTAACAGATCACCGAATCAAATTGACCCTATACAGCTTGGATAGCATTATGAATGGAGATGTTCAGAACATCATTGACCAACTTCAAATTGCAGAAAATGCAGAAAAGTTGAAATCGGGAGAGACTTTATAAACATTCAAATCAAACAAACAATACAGCCTAAAACAGAACAGCAAAAATCATCGAAAAAAATATGAGCAGTCAACAAGTTACTCCTGAAGTCATGCAGGAGAAATTTTCAAAAGACAATATCCAAATCTTACTTTTGGAACGTATTCACCCAATTGCTGTAGAAACATTCAAAGCAGCAGGTTACAACAATGTAGAATTGCTTGACAGGGCTTTGTCGGAAGAAGAATTGATTGAAAAAATCAAGTCGGTTCGTCTTGTCGGAATTCGCTCCAAAAGTCAAATCACTGCAAATGTATTGGCGCACGCTAAAAAATTGATGGGTGTTGGGTGCTTTTGTATTGGCACCAATCAAGTGGATTTGGAAACTGCTACCACAGGAGGAGTTGCAGTCTTCAATTCACCTTATAGCAATACCCGTTCGGTAGCCGAGTTGGTGATTGCCGAAACGGTCATGATGATGCGTGGCATTCCCGAAAAAAGCATTGCAGCACACGAAGGGCGTTGGCTCAAAAAAGCACGAGGAAGTTTTGAAGTGCGTGGCAAAACGATGGGAATCATTGGTTATGGACACATTGGCTCTCAGGTAAGTGTGTTGGCAGAATCTATGGGTTTGAAGGTGATTTATTACGACATCATACCCAAATTGCCATTAGGAAATGCCGAGCCTGTGGATACCTTAGAAGAACTGTTGAGCCGTTCGGATGTTGTGACACTGCATGTGCCAGGGACACCTATGACCAAAAATATGTTCCGAGCGGAAGAAATCGCTCAGATGAAAAAAGGGTCTTTTTTAATTAATTTGAGTCGAGGAACAGTCGTAGATATTGATGCATTGAAA
>JBGCDY010000796.1:0-4161 GCA_045105835.1 Chitinophagales bacterium | reverse complement strand
AATGGCAAGAGTCGGCTACTGCAAAGGAGGTTATTTGTTGGCGGTGCAGTGGTTTCCGAAGTTTGGTGTGTATGAACCTGCGGGAATGCGCTATCAAGAGGATGAAGGAAAATGGAACTGTCACCAATTCCATTCACGTTCGGAGTTTTATGCAGATTTTGGAGTATATGATGTCAAAATCACCACGCCACAAGATTTGGTGATAGGCGCATCGGGCGTTTTGCAGGAGGAAAGGCTCAATGAGGACGGTACTCGCATGGTGCATTACCATGCCGAAGATGTGATAGATTTTGCATGGACAGCTTCGCCTTGTTTCTCCGAAATCAAGGAAACTTGGGAAGGAGTTGACATTCGTTTGTTGATTCAGCCCGAACACTTGATGCATACAGAGCGGTTTTTGAAGGCTGCAAAAGCGGGCATTACTTATATGAACGAACATGTGGGCTTGTATCCTTATCCTAACCTCACGATTGTTGGGCCACCAGTGGAAGGTTTGCGTTCTTCTGCAATGGAATATCCAACGTTGATTACTGTTGCTTCAGTCTATGGATTGCCCGAGGGTATTCGCACACCCGAAATTTTGACGGTGCATGAATATGTCCACCAGTATTTTATGCAAATGGTGGCATCACACGAAGCAGAAGAAGCATGGTTGGACGAGGGTTTGGCATCCTACTACGAAAGTCGAATCATGGATGCAACCTATGGCGACAAAACATCGGTGGTCAATTTATTGGGTTATCGAAGCGGAGATTTGGAAATGAGTCGTGCGAGATACCTCAATATGGACAATCCAAAAATTTCTAAATCTGCGGTCAAACCGTGGAAGTTTCCACCTGTTCAGGAAGTCAAGGAATTGAGTTATTCTAAGCCTGTTACTTGGCTGCAAACTTTGGAGGGAATGGTCGGTTCAGAAACCATGACCGACATCATCAAAACCTACTTCAAAAAATGGCAATTCAAACATCCTTCTGGCAGAGATTTTATTGCAGTGGTCAACGAAGTCGTTTGTGAAAAACTACCCGATGAATTTCCGAATGGAATGGATTGGTTTTTTGAGCAGGTATTGTATAGTGCAGATATGTGTGATTACAAGGTCGCAAGTATCAACAATCAGTTGGTCAAACGTCCGATTGGTCTATTTGATGCCGATGGAGGTAAGAGAAACTATGTGAGTGAGGAAGACCAACAAGAAAATTTAGAAAACAATCCAAAAAAATATTATAGCACCGTTCACCTCTATCGTTTGGAGGGAATCAAAGTTCCTACCGAAATCTTGGTACGTTTTGATGATGGTAGTGAGGTATTGGAGAAATGGGATGGTCAGGCACGTTTTCACCAACTTTCTTATACCAGTAATAAGCAAATTGTCTCTGCACAAATTGACCCAAACTATAAGACTCCAATAGACGCAAATTTTCTTAACAATAGTCTAGTTTTGGATTCTGACACCTCTCCACTACTGAAATGGTCAACTAAGGCACTGTTTTGGATGCAAAATGCAATGCAGCTATTGGTGAGTTTTGTTTAGAATGCGAAAATAGAGTTCCATATCTACTAAACTCCCCTAATTCCCCCATTACTTATTCCCCTATTTTAGATACTTTGCAGTTACCTATTTTTCAATATATATACCCTGAATTTTCATTCTGTTGAATTCAACGTATATTTGTGCTTCAATTTCTGCAAATTATTAACTACATGAATAATAATAACAATATTCACCCCATCTTTGACCAATTACTGCAACGCAGTGACAAAGAAACATTGTTGAAACAAAAATCAGTAGTCATCTGGATGACAGGACTTTCTGGCTCTGGAAAAAGTACTGTCGCTAAAGGTCTGGAGCAGCTATTGCATCAGAAAGGTTATTTAACCAAAGTATTGGATGGCGACAATATACGTTCTGGTATCAACAACAATTTGGGCTTCTCCGCAGAGGACAGAGCCGAAAATATTCGTCGTATTGGCGAAGTTGCTAATTTATTTTTGCAATGTGGAATCGTTACTATTTGTAGCTTTGTCAGTCCAACTAAAGACATCCGACAAGTCGCAAAAGACATCGTGGGAGAAGCAGATTTCTTAGAAGTTTACATCAATGCACCTATTGAAGTCTGTGAAGCAAGGGATGTCAAGGGGCTTTACAAAAAGGCGAGAGCAGGATTGATTAAGAATTTCACAGGCATTGACGCACCTTTTGAAGCTCCCGAAAATGGACTCGAAATCAGAACAGACGAAACAACAATTGAAGAAGCCGTAGAACAAGTATTCAGTTATATTCAAGATAAAATTTTACTTAATGGTTGAATTATTTTATTGTTGAATTGATTTACGGTCAAATTGTTCTATTGTTGTACTTATAAAAACGAGTACAACAATTTTAACAATGCAGCAATAAAACAATTTTAACAATACAGCAATTCTAACAATACAGCAATAAAAAATGATTTCCTATAATTTAAGTCATCTAAAAGAATTAGAAGCGGAAGGTATCTATATCATTCGAGAAGTAGCAGCACAGTTTGAAAACCCCGTATTGATGTTTTCGGGCGGTAAAGATTCGATTACCATGCTGCACCTTGCCCGCAAAGCCTTCTATCCTGCAAAATTACCTTTCCCATTATTACACGTTGATACAGGTCACAACTTTCCTGAAACGATTGCCTTTCGAGATCAATTGATGGAAAAACTGGGACTTCGTTTGATAGTTGGGCATGTTCAAGACTCAATCAATCAAGGAACAGCAGTAGAAGAAACAGGAGTTGATGCAAGTCGTATTCGACTGCAAACCACGACCTTGTTGGAAGCCATTGAAACCAATCAATTTGACGCTGCTCTAGGTGGTGCAAGACGAGACGAAGAAAAAGCGAGAGCAAAAGAACGTTTTTTCTCACATCGAGACGATTTTGGACAATGGGATCCTAAGAATCAACGTCCCGAATT
The DNA here is from genome assembly GCA_045105835.1 of Chitinophagales bacterium. Lineage (GTDB taxonomy): Bacteria > Bacteroidota > Bacteroidia > Chitinophagales > UBA2359 > JAUHXA01. The sequence goes on along the minus strand of JBGCDY010000796.1, from coordinate 1,218 downwards.
GTGGAATATTTTCAATGGTAGAAAGCGTATGGGCGAACATTTCCGTGTTTTTCCATTGAGTAACTGGACAGAAATGGACATTTGGCAGTACATTCTACACGAGAAAATTGATATTCCTTCTTTGTACTTTTCACATACCCGTTCTTGTGTGGTTAGAAAAGGCATTATCCTTTATAAATCAGACGTTTTACCTGAGATTGAAGGAGAAGAGGTGAAAGATATGGAGGTTCGTTTTAGAACCATTGGAGATATGACGAGTACAGGTGCAAGTCTTTCGGATGCAGATACTTTGGAGAAAATTATTGACGAAGTGGCTTCAACTCGTATGACCGAAAGAGGAGGACGTGCAGATGACAAACGCTCAGAGACTTCAATGGAAGACAGAAAGAAGCAAGGGTACTTTTAGTGAACCCTTGAGTGATGCTATATTTGTAATTAAAAATAGCATCCATAAAAGAAGAGCAAAAATAAAATAGTAACAATAGAAAAAATAAAACAATGGATTCCAAAGGATATTTAGATATGGACTTGCTGCGGTTCAGCACAGCAGGTAGTGTAGATGATGGAAAAAGTACATTAATTGGACGATTACTCTATGACAGTAAGTCCATCTTTGAAGACCAAATGGAAGCGGTCACAAAGGCAAGCCAAAGACGGGGCGAAGAAGGAGTAAACTTGGCTCTTTTGACCGATGGATTGAAGGCAGAAAGAGAGCAAGGCATCACGATTGATGTAGCCTACCGCTATTTTTCTACGCCAAAACGCAAGTTCATCATTGCTGATACACCTGGTCACATTCAGTATACCCGAAACATGGTGACTGGTGCTTCAACTTCACAGTTGGCATTGGTATTGGTGGATGCTCGAAAAGGAATGATTGAGCAAAGCCGTCGTCACTTGTTCATTGCCTCACTTTTGCGTATTCCTCACATTGTTGTGTGTATCAACAAGATGGACTTGGTGGAATTCAAAGAAGAACGCTATGATGAAATCAGAGAACAGTTTGAAGATTTTACGTCCAAACTTCAAACACAAGACATCAGCTACTTACCCATGAGTGCCTTATTGGGTGACAATGTAGTTTCCCGTTCCAAAAATATGGATTGGTACGAAGGTCCTACTTTGATGTATTTATTGGAGCATGTGCATATTTCGAGTGATAGAAATCGCATTGATGTGCGGTTTCCTGTTCAGCATGTCATTCGTCCAAATACGGAT
>JBGCDY010000795.1:0-3025 GCA_045105835.1 Chitinophagales bacterium | reverse complement strand
GCCCATCATTCCTTCTCCTTTCTGTAGCTTGCCTACGCCACTTTCACAACTACTCAAGACCACCAAATCGGCAGAAAGTTGGAGGTTCATGATGTCGGAAATATACAATTTATGGGCTTCCGAATCATTGTTATCCACTTCGCTGCTCTTATACAGATTCAATCCCGACAAGGCTGAATGTTGGGCATTCGAAAAACCATGTGTAGAGAGCAACACATATTTGTAGTCTTCAATGTGTTCCAAAAGATTCTCTTTGGATGCCATCTCGTAAAACAAGGCTACAGCTTCTTTCTCTTGTTCCTCAAAAAGCTCATAAACGGTCTTGACCTCCGTTTCGGTTTCTTCCAAATCCACCAAGGCTTCGTGTTCATTTCCTCCAGACTTCAAAATCAATTTTCTGTCTTTTTTGCCATCCTTGCCGCTTTTGAGAATGTAGCCATTGCTTGCGGATTCTGTCTGTCCAAACTTAATGGGAGCCAATCCCAAAAAATTTTCTTTTGAAGCGTGGGTTTTGCTCGCCTTTTTTTGCTGGGCAAAGCAAAGTAAAGTAGCGGAATAATGGTACTGAACGTCAAAGTTTTTGATGAGGTAAGGAAGTTCCGAAAATCGTTTTACTGAAGTCGCTGATTGGACAATCAACGCATCAAAAGACAAACGCTGTAAAACGCCATCGGGAATGATAATCAATTTATCTTTACCCTTCAATGCTTCTTCAATAGGAGCCAAAAGGCTATAGTACAATTGAATGCCTAAATGAATATGTCCTGCTTTATCGCTCAAAAATAGGGTTTTCTCGAAAGCTTCAATCTTCTGTTTCAAGTCTTTAGGGCGACTTGTTTTTTTAAAGGAAACATGGTGTTTGTCAATTGCAAAAACAAACAAATTTTCTTCATATAAGCTGTATTGTATCAGCAATTCGCCCAATTGGAGGAGTTCTTGAATTTGAGAAATAGAAGCTGTTTGGTTTTGGTATTTGAGTTGGTAGTAATCGGGGTAGTCCGCTTCTAGTTGATCTATTAATTGGAGGTAGGCTTGTTGATACTTTAAGTATTCCACTTGCAATGTGCGTATTTCCGCTTCTTTTCCAGCCTTAGCCTTGTCCGCTTCTTTCTGTTGGAGAGACTGTTCTATTTGGCTCAGTTGGGTTCTCAATTGTTTCTCCCTTTGTAGTATATCAGCAGGGATAAGAGATGCTTCTTTTGCCATTCCCTCTTGCATAGCTCCAAACAATAAAGCAGCTTTGGCTTTTTCTGCAAAACCAAAGGCTTGTTCCAATAGGTCTTTTTTACCTGTTTCTTTCCAAGCCGTATATGAGATGTTGATACCTGTTATATAGCTATCGTGGCCTTCTTTGGGCAAGGCCAATTTGCTATCATCCGAACGGTAGCTATTCCGCAGTTGCTCCAATAAGTCAATTGTCAATTGGGCATTTTCTAAGGCTGCTTCTAAGTATTTGGGTTGCTTCTCTGCTAAAAAAAGTGCGTGAAAAGCTTCGGCCTTGTAGTTCAATAAATCAATGCCCAAAGGATTTTGCATTTTTTTTAAAGGAGGATTGTCATAAATATCGTCCTGACTACAAGCAGCAGTGAATGCACACAAGCCTTTCTGACTATAATCGAGCGCTTGTATGTAGTCTTTTTTTTGAATATTGAGAGAAGCCAAGGGAACGTAAGTATCCGCAAGAAAAAAACCTTGAGCACCGATGCCTTCTAATCGAATTGCCAAGGCTTTTTGTAGGTATTTATTCGCTTCGTCAAGATTCATTAGGTACAAATAGGATCTTCCCAAACCCTTATAGCTAAAGGCAGCACCGTCCGATTTTTCTCCATACAATGTTGTTTGGATGTGAAGTGCTTTTTTGAAGTAATTGATTGCTTCTTCATGTTGCCCCAGTGTATTGTGTATTTCTCCCAAATGAACATAAGGCCCTGCTGTGCGTTCACTGTACTCTTTCCCATGAGCGATGTTGTAATCAACGGCTTTTTGATAGGCATCAATGGCTTTTTTTGCTTCGGCAGTTCGGGCATAGCAGATTCCCAACCAATTATAAGTTGTATTGATAACATCTCCTGGAGTTTCTAGTTGCTCTGCGATTTGTAGGTTTTTTTGAAAATAAGGAATCGCACGCCCATAATCCCCCATTCGTGTATAACAAATCCCCTTATTGATGTGAAAATAACTCGACAGAAAGGAGTGTGTATTTAGTAATGTGGGTTGGAGTTTGATGACTTTGTCAAAATGGCTCAAAGCCTCTTCATACCGATTAATAGTAGCGTACATACTCGCCAAGTTTATGGCAGATTTGAGTGTTTCCTCATGCTCCCCACCAAGTGCTTCCATTCGAATAGCAAAAGCTTCTTCTTGGTGATGTATTGCCAATTTGTGATTTCCCTTGAAGTAGTAGCTAGCCCCAATATAATCGAGAGTATCTGCGAGTTTGAGGTCTTTGCTTTGTCCCAATTGGAGGTAAAGATCTTTTGCTTTTTGCAACAACTCCAATGCCGCATCATATTTCTCCTCTTTGTGCAGTTTTTTTCCTTCTTTGAAGTATTTTTCAGCAGTTTCCAAGGATTCAGAAACTATTTTTTTAGTAGAAAAAGTCATAAAAATCGGTTCTTTATTATCAAAAAAGAAAGTATGAAACCTCAAACTTACTCAATAAAGTGTTTCCTGTCAAGAGGTCCCAATCAGCGCAAACCCCGCCCAGTCCACAGGCTCCATCAATTCATCTTCAATCAAGGATAGTTTTGCCTTGCGAAGTGCAGCAGCATAGGTATCACCCGCCAAAATATGACTGAACATCGCCTCTACCAATAGACGGGTAGAATCTTGTCGAACCTTGAAGAGCGAATACACAATATTCTGAACGCCTGCATACAAAAACGCCCGATGCAAGCCCATCATTCCTTCTCCTTTCTGTAGCTTGCCTACGCCACTTTCACAACTACTCAAGACCACCAAATCGGCAGAAAGTTGGAGGTTCATGATGTCGGAAATATACAATTTATGGGCTTCCGAATCATTG
>JBGCDY010000794.1:0-3715 GCA_045105835.1 Chitinophagales bacterium | reverse complement strand
CATTATTTCGCACAACAAAAAGTGAATATTGCCATCATTGAAGTCGGTTTGGGTGGGCGCTTGGATTCTACCAATGTCCTCTCCCCTATCTTGTCCGTCATCACCAATATCAGTTTCGACCATACCAATTTTCTCGGCAATACCTTGCCCCTCATTGCAGCCGAAAAAGCGGGCATTATCAAACACAATACTCCTGTTGTCATTGGCGAAATCCAAGAAGAAACCCGCCCTGTTTTTGAAGCCAAAGCCAAGAAAATGAACGCTTCAATTCACTTTGCAGAACAAACTTATCTGTTAAAAAATGTAACAAAAACACTCACCTACCAGCAATTTGATGTCTATAAAAATGGCATACTGCAATATCCCAAGCTTCAATCCGACCTGCAAGCGAACTACCAACAAAAAAACCTCGTCACAGCACTTCAATGCCTTGAAATGTTGCCAGAATTGGGTTTCAAAGTATCTACGGAGGATGTGTATAGCGCATTGAAGTCTGTCAAAAAAATCAGCAAACTATTGGGGCGTTGGCACATTCTATCCGAAAAAAATCCCGCTATCATTGCAGACAGCGCACACAATATTGCAGGCATCCAATATGCCATGCAACAAATTGAAGCAATTGATTTTCAACACTTACATTTTGTATTCGGCACCGTAAACGATAAAGAACACGACAAAGTCCTCCAAAAACTCCCTACCAATGCGACCTACTATTTCTGCAAAGCCGATGTTCCCCGTGGATTGAATGCCCAAAAATTGAAGGAAAAGGCTGCCGAGTTTGGGCTTCAAGGTGAGGCATACGCTTCGGTTGAGGAAGCATTGAAGGCTGCAAAAACAATCGCAGGAGATGAGGATTTGATTTACATCGGAGGGAGTATTTTTGTGGTGGCAGAAATTGTGTAATAATAAAGTAAAGATTTGAAGATTGATGTGATTATCTTTGTGGTTACTAAAGCAGAGGTAATCTGCAGTGAACGGATTACTATCAATTCAAAAATTGAATAAAACAATCCTAAGTATAAGGGACAGGTATATTTGTAGAATAAAACCTTATAGGTTTAATTTTTGAAAATTTATGCAAAATGGATTATTGGGAGCGAATGTCGGAAGAAAAACCTATAAGGTTTAAGAGCCAATGAAACGTTTGTTTCTATACTGAAAAAAACAAATAATTATACATGATAAAGATTGGAGAATTCAATATCCTAAAGGCTTACCGACAGACGGACAATGGCGTTTATATGTGCGACGAACAAGAACTCAACGAAGTCTTGCTTCCCAACAAATATGTACCAGAGGACTTGAAGAAAAGTGATGAGCTGAATGTTTTTATTTACAAGGATTCGGAAGACCGCATTACGGCTACTACGCTGACTCCCAAAATTTTATTGAATAAATATGCCTACTTGAAGGTGAAGGATGTCAATAGATTTGGGGCATTTTTGGATTGGGGATTGGAGAAAGATTTGATGGTGCCTTTTTCGCAGCAAAACAAAAAAATGCGCCCCAATGCCTCCTACCTTGTGTATCTATACCTCGATGAAGAAACCGAACGCTTGGTCGCTTCTTGCAAGTTGCGCCACTTTTTGCAGGAAGAACCACTGACCGTAGAAAAAGACGAAGAAGTGGATATCATCATTTGGGAACAAACCGATATTGGCTACAATGTGATTATCAATGAGCTTCACAAAGGCTTGGTTTACAAGAATGAAATCTTCCAAAGAATCCATCCTGGTGATAGGATGAAGGGTTTTGTGAAAGAAATCCGAGAGGACAACAAAATAGACATCAGCCTCCAAAAACAGGGCTATAGCAATGTCACCGAAAAACTTGACCCCCTCACACAGGCTCTCCTAAAAAATGGCGGATTCCTTCCTCTCAACGACAAAAGCGCACCAGAGGAGATTTACAAACGCATGAAAATGAGCAAGAAAACCTTCAAGAAAGCCATCGGCGCTTTGTACCGACAACGCACTATTCGGATTGAAGAAGATGGCATTTATTTGGTCTAAGGCATCAAAATATATTCCAGCTTGTACGAAGTTTTGAATAAATAGATAAAAATGCCCTGAAAGGGCATTAGCACTAGCATGGGGCAACGCCCTATGATTAGAAGGCGATTTTATATTAGCCCTGAAAGGGCGCAAGCCTGTGTTTTACCTCTGCTTACGCCCTTTCAGAGCTATAAAATTCAATGGAAAAATTTCGTACAAGCTTAAAATATATTCAACAAATTTCGACAACTCCAACTCTACAATCATTCATTTGAAGAGTTGGAGTTTTTTTTGGATAAAAATGACAAATTTGCCTTAATCCAAATACAACTGCCTACCCACCAATTTATCAACTGCTTCAAAAAAACGTTGAGGCTTCAATGCTCGCCAATTGACATTGTTGAGGTAGCCACCAAACATCATATAGTATTGTAGATTAGCTGTTCGCATTTCGTCCAAAACGTGTTCACGCATATTTAGAACCGTGACCCATCCATCCTCGTCTTTTACTTCTTCATACCATTCTTCGTAATAGCAGTCATCATCACTGTGAAAATTCAACACATTTTCGGCAATGAGTACAAACTTATGAATGCCTTTGCGAAGGAGTTTGTCAATAATGTTGCGCTTAAAAGTCATGATATCATTGTCAATACAATCGTTCCATTCGCCAAACAATTCAATGATGGCAAAACCTTTGTTGTAATCTGCAAACAAGAGTTTGAGGTACAAAGTATTTGAGCCAATTTCGTCCCATTGTGGGTGGATGTAGTAGTTGTACACCCGATTAGAATATTCAAATTCGCTGTATTGTCGACCGAAAAAGGGAGATTTTTCGTCTTCTTCAGCAGTGTATGTGCTGCGCCATCTATAAAAAGGCTCTATGTTTTGCATGTTTTTGGTATTTTAGTGCAAGAATATGTGAAAATGCAGTTAGGTCAAACAAAAATATTCACATAGCAATAGTAAAAAGATAGATTACTTTTTTTGTTAACCTACCAAAAGTCAAGAGGTTTTAAAAAATAGGGTTAAAAATTGTCGTTTATTTTTCGGATTCTCTGTTTTCTATTTATTATCCTTCATTAGATTTTGTTCTATGAAAACACTACTAATCATCAGCTCATTTTTTGCAGTTTTCTGCTATTTTGAAGTCAATGCTCAACCTTCAAGTGGCTCTATTGCCATTCAACAAACACCATTGATAAACGTTCAGGCAAATTTAGACAATATCTATTATATGCCCGATGGTGAAAAGAAATTCATCTACCTCTATGTCACTGCACAAGCTGCAAAATACCCTGAGAGAGACAAAAATACGCCTTTGAACTTGTCCTTGGTTTTGGACAGAAGTGGCTCTATGTCAGGCGCAAAACTAAAGTATGCCCGTGAGGCTTCTAAGATTGTAATTGACCATCTCGACGAAAATGACCAGCTTTCGATCATTGCCTATGACCACGAAATCGAGGTAATGCAATCCAGTTTGAGTATTACCAATAATAAAACCCGCAAGCAATTGAAGCGCAAAATAGATGCTATTTATGACAATGGTTCAACCAATTTGGGAGGTGGAATGTTGGAGGGTTTCAATCAGGTGGATAAACACTATGAGGAACAATATGTCAATCGGGTATTGTTACTTTCTGATGGTTTGGCAAACAAAGGTATTACTGATCCCGATGCTCTTCAAGATACGGCTCAATACTTCAATAGGCATCAAAATG
>JBGCDY010000793.1:0-1568 GCA_045105835.1 Chitinophagales bacterium | reverse complement strand
AAGGTCATTGCAGCAATCGAATCTTCCACAGTTCCAGACCACAAATAAGCAATATTTTCACCCACCGAAGAATTCCCTCCAATCATTGCAGTCGGTTCATCACAGGTTAAAATACTCGTTTCCCCTGCATCCGCAATCGGTGTTTCATTCAAATTCACAGCCACCAAAACTGCATCATTTGCACAAATTCCATTGCTGCTAACTTCATAACTGAAGGTGTAATTCCCTACTGCCAAATCATTTGTAGTCAGTTCTCCAATTGCGTCAAATCCATTTGCAGGACTCGTCGAAACATCTACCCAAGTTCCACCCAAATCATAGCCTTCAATCAAATCAAACAGATTGACAAGCATATTGTCACCATCACACACACCCATGTTTTGCAGCAAAGTTCCCGCCTCAACAGGTGCATCTATTTCCACAACAATTTCGATATTGTCGTTCACACAAGGCGCATTTGCCGCCACTTCATAGACAAAATTATAGATGCCACTTGCAAGGTTTTCGGTAGTCAAAATGCCATCATTGAAGAAGCCCGTTGCAGGACTTGCAGAGACATCTGTCCATGTTCCTCCAATCGTTTCGCCCTCCAATGCGTCCAATAAATTCAAATCCGTTCCATCATTGCAAACCCGAATCGTATCCACTATTGTGCCTGCACTGACCACTTCTGATATACTGATTATTTGGCTTGCAGAAGGCGGACAACCCACAGGAGGAATTTCGGTCAAAGTATAAGTCAGTTCATAATCACCTGCTACAGAACCATTCCCATTGAAAGTATTGTCTGCAATCGTGGCGGTGGAACTTGCAGGTGCATCGGTGATAGACCAAGTACCTGCTTCGGTCGTCGTAGTGATGGTTGCCAAATCCAAAACAGCAGCATCGTTGCAGAAAGGACCTGCGGCTGCAATGCTAACGTCTGGACAAGAACAATCCAAAACTGTTACTATCACCGTATAAGCCACATTTTCACAGGGAGCTTGGGCGGCAGCCGTTGTGTATTCAAAGGTGTAATCACCAGCCGTTACACCATCAAAGTCCAAATTGGGCAATGTGCCTGTTGCGCCCGAAGCATCCAAATCTACCCAAGTACCTGTGGCATCTCCACTGAGGATTAAATCGTTTAGATTCAAAGTCGTTGGGTCGTTGTTTTGGTCGGTATTGCAGCTACTGATGGTTGTTATTAGCTCTGTCATTGGAGGTAAATTCACTATGATGCTTGCTTGGCTTGAAGCCGTATTTTCGCAATTTTGGTCGACCACCATTTCTACTGCAATTGTAGTATCTGAAACAGGTGTAAGTACATATTCAAAGCCATCGGCAATGTCTGTCATCTCCGGCGTACGGGTACCCGATTATATTATCTATTTTTACTTAACAATAACAAATAGTTGAAAAATAGTTCCCCGGCAGACCCGTTTGTTTGTCACGTACCTGGCACTTTGTATGGGATGGCTAAACAGATGTGTGACGCGTAAGGCTTTCGTCAATATCGGTAGGGGATTCCGTCACTTATTTGACACCCGCTTGTAGAAGCGGGGGAAGGGTCCCCGTGTAGGGGGGTG
>JBGCDY010000792.1:0-8128 GCA_045105835.1 Chitinophagales bacterium | reverse complement strand
TTTTTTTTTTTTTTTTAACAAAAAAAATCCTCCATACACTCAAAATATTTCTATTCTAAGCATGTGGAGGACTCATTAGGAAAGAGAATGTGGTTGGAGTTTACTTAATTTTCAACTTTGACTACTTGTGCATCAATAATTTTTTGTGCCATTTCAATAATGCGTGTATCATCTAAATGCACAACGCCACCGTCAGGACCAGATTCAAAATGAATACCTACAGATTGTCCGTCTTGATAGTTATGTCCCCCAAAATAGTTTCTAACCGTTTCTACAGAAACACTAAGTGAATCTGCAATTTGATGGATGCTGCCATCAGGTAGGTTATCTTTGATCTTTCTCAACTCGTTAAATGTGATGTTCATACCTTTGATATCCATATTCTTAATTTTAGGTTAAAGAATTGCTATGCGATAAAGCTACTATATTTTTACGTAATATAAAAGTTTTTTTTGCAAGAAAGTGCAATTTTATTTGCTATTTTTGGGCAGGGAACAGTACAGCTAAAACCTAAGGTAGATTCAAATTAAAAACTCAAATGCAAATTCAAGTAAACGACTGTTAACAAGCATATTGCATTTAAATAGTTACTGAATCGACTTTTTTTTACCTAAATAAAAGCTTGCTAAGCCCCTTTTTTTCATTGTCATTTTTGACGTTCAACTTTTTACATTTACTTCATGTCCAAAAAATACATTCTTTCGCTTGATCAAGGCACAACCAGTTCGAGAGCCATTGTTTTTGACGAGTCAGGTAAAATAATCGCTGTATCTCAAAAAGAATTTACGCAAATTTACCCAAAGCCCAGCTGGGTCGAACACAATGCAATGGAGATATGGGATTCACAGCTTCAAGTAGCCCAAAGTGTTCTAAAAGACAATGATATAGCTCCTTCTGATATTGCAGCTATTGGTATCACCAACCAAAGAGAAACCACCCTTATTTGGGACAAAAAAACAGGTGAACCGATACACAATGCCATCGTTTGGCAAGACCGTCGCACAGCTACAATATGTGACCAATTGAAGGCTAAAAATTTGGAAGATTATGTTCGTAGCAATACGGGCTTGGTCATAGATGCCTATTTTTCAGGCACTAAAGTTAAGTGGTTGTTGGACAATGTTGTGGGTGCAAGAGAAAAGGCAGAAAGGGGTGATTTATTGTTTGGTACGATGGACACCTGGCTTATCTGGAAATTGACTGGCGGCAAGGTTCACGCCACTGATTACAGCAATGCTTCTCGCACTTTGCTCTACAATATCCGTGAATTGAAGTGGGATGACCAAATGCTGGAAGAATTACAAGTTCCCTCCTCCTTGTTGCCCGAAGTACGGGATTCAAGCGGAGATTTTGGCGAAACGGAAGCTGCATTTTTTGGAGGTGTCTCCATCCCGATTAGAGGCGTAGCTGGTGACCAACAGGCAGCTTTGTTTGGACAAACATGCTTCAAAGCAGGAATGGCGAAAAATACCTATGGTACAGGCTGTTTTATGTTGATGAATACAGGTCAGGAAATGATTAGCTCCAAATCTGGTTTGTTAACCACCCTTGCTTGGGGCGTTGATGGAGTAGTAGAATATGCGCTCGAAGGAAGTGTTTTCATCGCAGGGGCTGCCATTCAGTGGCTAAGAGACGGTTTAAAGATTATTGACACTGCATCTGATTCTGAGTTCTTTGCCCAAAAAGTAGCCCATACAGACGGCGTGTATGTCGTTCCTGCTTTTGCAGGTTTGGGTGCGCCTTATTGGGACATGTATGCACGAGGGGCGGTCTTTGGTTTGACCCGTGGCACCTCCAAGAATCACCTTATTCGAGCAACTTTGGAATCCCTCGCCTACCAAACCCGTGATGTATTGGATGCAATGGAAAAGGACTCCAATATCCAACTTTCTGCCCTCAAAGTAGATGGCGGTGCGTCTGCCAATTCTTTGTTGATGCAGTTCCAAGCAGACATCTTGAATGTGCCTGTCAAACGTCCTAAAGTAATCGAAACGACTGCTTTGGGTGCGGCATATCTTGCAGGTTTGGCAGTTGGTTTTTACAAAAAAGAAGAACTTTTGAACAACCAAGAATTGGATGCTTCTTTTGAGCCTTCAATGGCAAGCGAGGAATCTGCTGCACTCTACAAAGGCTGGCAAAAAGCAGTCAAACGGTGTATGCAATGGGAAGATTCGGAGGAGTAAACATGACAAGACTAAGTGAGAAGACAGAAATGAGATGCGAGAAGTGAGACTTCAAATCCCTTATTGTTAAAATATTAATAACCTTATTGATTGAAGTTAGTTTTGTCCTACCGCTTAAAATTAAAAGCTCAAACAACTCTTTATAAACTACAAAAAAGCTTTCTTTTCAATCTTGAAAAGAAAGCTTTTTTGTAAATTTAGAATATCAAATTAAAATCATCTACGATACACGCCCCATTGCCAAATGATGTCTATCTTGTATTTGGATAATGGTTTTCAAAAAATGATTGGCTTTTGTATAGTCCTGCAATATCTCATAGCATTCATACATTCCTTTCAAACAGTCCATTCGCTGTGATTCAAAAGAATATTCCTGTATAACTTCCAGACATTGAACAAAGTACTCTAAGGCCTTTTCGTATGATTTTTGCTTCAATTGCAGCTGACCAATTTTGCAGAGTTGAATACACGTATCCAAATGATACGCATGATTTCGGCTAATTTCTAAAGCTCTTGTATAGTTTTCTAATGCCAAAATATCCTTTTCCAAATACTCATGAGCAGCCCCAATATGATACCAACATTTCACCTTTTGTTTGGTAAAATCCGAATATTGATTGGCGACCTCTAAGGCTTCGTAAAAATACCCAATAGCTTCCTGGTAGTTTCCCTGCAAATAGTGATTTCTACCTGTATTCATCAAACAATTGACCCAAAGTTTAGGCTCACTTTGAGTTTGAATCATTTTTTCTTCTTTTTGAAGGTATTCAATCGCTTCATCGTACTTATCCAGGAAGGCATAGACCTCCGCAATATTATTGTAGACAATGGCATTGAAGGATTTGACATCACATTCCAAGGCATTGAAGTAGTGTTCCAATCCAGTTTTGTAATCTCTTTTCAGTTTGTGAAGATTTCCTATCGCATTGAAGGCTTTTGCCAAAATAGTCGTATTAGCGTTTTCTTCACTGATTTCTATGGCTTTATGAAAGTAGTCTATCGCTATTTCAAAACGACCTTGATTTGAATACATGACTCCCAATAGGTAAACGAGTTTGCATTCTGACGCTTTATCCTTTTTTTGAATCGCAATCTTTAGGGCTTCTTCTGCCTGCAATACTGCTTTTTGTGGTTGGATAGTGGCATACCATTCCGCCAGCTGCAATAGTTTATTCAGTTGTTTGTTGTTATGTGCTGAAGTGGGAGCTTCGGCTTGGAGTCTTGTAGCTTCTGTTGCCATAATATCCTTTTGATTGGGTTTTACAAGTATAGTTCTCTCGTGTTTTGCCGAATTCTACCTACATAGATAAAATGAATTCGCCAGTCGTCCAACGACTTGGATATTGTATTTGGGGGAGGGATTAAAAGGTTTCGTGGACGTATAGATGGCTTGTTAAAAGCAAAAACCAATCCATACCCTACCACAATCGAAAATTGCTTTACAGGCTTGCTTAGTTTCACTTCAAGGTTTGAGCATTGGAAGTACAGACAATCAGCTATTTACTTCAATGATTGTTAATGGCTACTTTTTGGATTTGACGATTTCCTCTATCATCCTCCAAAACAAGGACATAAGTTCCTGCAATTACTTTCTGCCCTTTGGCATTCTGCAAATTCCACCGAACGGTGTGCAATCCTTGATTCATAGTTTCCGAACGAAGTACATGAATCAACCGTCCATGTATGTCAAATACTTGCAAACGAATGGGGCTGGTTCTTGCCAAATCAAAAACGATTTGTAGGGGTGCGCTCAAAATTGGATTGGGATAAATACGAAACAATTGATTGAGTGCATTGTCTTCTTCAATAGAAGTACTGAAAATTTGCTGCTCCATAAAGGTCTTCAAACGAATATCCTCGGCATTCAAAATCGCCTGTTCAGAGCGTTCTACTCCATATGTCTGTACCAATCCAACTAAATAAATTTGTTCTTTGTTCCAGCCAATAGGCAAGACAGTTGAAAAATTAAATTGGTGGCTGCTACCAGCTTCAATCACAGCAGGAAGACTGTTTTCAGCACCCCACATTCCGCCCAAAGATTGGCGAAGTACTGAGCGATGCACAAAATTGTGAATGGGGTTTCCTGCACCTTGATAAGCATGACCATCGTAGTCATTGAAGTAGCTACTCTGTGTATAGCCTCCTTCATTTCGCATGATGCTGTCTTCTGTCAGCAAAAGATTGAAACGTATGTCTTTGTCGATTATGTCTTGGTGAAAATCTGCTCGAACAGTGGCGGTTAATTCTCGGCTCTCTTCGTCAAAATGTAGGTCTTCAAAACTGACACTGACAGGAGCAGTCATATCCAAACGCTCTTGCAGTTTTTCGGCAAGGGGTTCGTATTGAAACGAAAATTGAGCAAAGTTTCGGTCTTCAAATAAATAGCGGTCCAACAAGAACACATTGACTCCTCCTCCTGAATATTCTTCACTTAAAGCATCTGTTATGTCATTAGACATCGGGTCGTTGATGTGGACTCCTACACCAATTACATTGTCAAAATTTGTCATGATGGAATCGTAGGTCAGCTTTCCTTCTGGACACAAACCACACCAAGATGCGGTCAAATCTTCCAATACCACCTTTTTGGTGACTTGGGCATAGCTGCTTTCCAACAATAGTAGGCTGAATAGTAGAATAGTTAGTGCTTTCATGGACTTGCTTTTTAGTTTAGTACGCTAAATATCAGGGGCTTTGAATGCTCTGTTTATGAAAGCATTCATCAAGTATTGGGGAGGATATTTTTGATTGGCATGGGCAATGTATTCCATTGCTTGTCCATTCACCTAAAGGGAGTAATTGTTGTTTTCACTGTACTTATTACCAATTGTGTGCCAATTTTTGATACACAGTGGTAAGCCTCGCCTCTATTTGGGGAATCCTGGGGGTTTGAATCAAATTTATACAAAAAGTAAAAAAGGGAAAGGAGGCTTTTAAAATTTTCTTTCTGAGGGTGAAATGGCTTGTTTGGTAAACAGTAGATATTTCACCAACGAGCCTCAAAATAATGAAGTTACAATTGTTCAATAAATCAATTCTCTGAAAAAAGGAGGTTTCTTGACAATTTCTATTAAGCTAAATCAAAATCCGAAGTCTTGGTTTCTAAGTCGTAAGACGAGATTAACTTCAATCAATTTGATTGTTAATGTTTTGACAATAAGGAAATTGAGTGTATCACAAATCGGTTGTCGGATTTTATTTCTTTTATAAGCTGCCCTGAAAAGGCAAAAGCAGTAGCGTAGGGCGAAGTTTACGAAGCCCTACGAGCATAAAAAATATAGGTTCAGCCCTGAAAGGGCGTAAGCCTAAGAACCTTTGGAATGCTTACGCCCTTTCAGGGCTAGTAAAACGCTTTTTCATATCGTAGGGTTTCACCCCACGCTATTGCTTAAAGCCCGTTAGGCTTATTATTGCAACCGATTTGTGACACACTCAAGGAAATTGAAGTCTCACTTCTCGCATCCCATTTCTGCCTTCTCATTTATTCAAATTAACGGTAGCCCATATTCTTCAAAAACAGGTCATCATCTCGCCAATTTTCCTTGATTTTGACAAACAACTCAAGGAATACTTTTTGTTGGAGAAATTCTTCAATGTCTTCACGTGCTTGTGTGCCTACTCGCTTCAACATCGAACCGCCTTTGCCAATCAAAATCGGTTTGTGGGATTTTCTATTGGTGATAATCAATGCCCTAATTCGGGTGATGTTTTTTTCTTCCTTGTAGCTTTCCACCACGATTTCTACCGAATAAGGGATTTCTTGTTTGTAGTTGAGCAGGATTTTCTCACGAATAATCTCCGAAACAAAAAAGCGCATGTCTTTGTCTGTCAAAGATTCTTTGTCATAATAAGGAGGGTGCTCTGGTAGGTTTTTGATAATCATACCAAAGACCAAATTCATGTTCGTTTTTTTGAGTGCCGAAATCGGAATCACTACTTGAGGGTTAAATTTAGCGGCTTCCCAAAGGGCCATTTGCTCCTCGGTGAAAGCATCACTTACCAAGTCCGTCTTGTTGAGCAAAACAACAACGGGTACATTCACCTTCTTCAATCTATCCTCATACCACGGAATCAAATTGTCTTTTTCGCTCAAATCTGCCAACAACAACACAACATCTGCATCCTTAAAGGCTACATTGACAAAGCGCATCATGGCTTCCTGCATTTTGTAGTGAGGGTCAACGATGATTCCTGGCGTATCGGAATAGACGATTTGGAAATCATCTCCATTCACAATCCCCATGATTCGGTGACGTGTCGTTTGTGCTTTGGAGGTGATGATTGCCAAGTTTTCACCCACCAATACATTCATCAAAGTAGATTTACCTGCATTGGGTTTGCCAATGATGTTGACAAACCCTGCTTTATGTGTTGTTTCTTTGCTCATTTACTGATTTTTGTGCAAAGATACAGTCTTTGAACAGGAACTCTTAGGCAAATGCAAATTAAAAACCCAAATGCAAATGCAAAAAAACCACTGATTTTCAAGGATACTTACTTAGGAAACATTCCCAACTCCCAAAACAAAAACGCCCACCTGTCGGCATATTCTTCAATGTAATTTTGTACCGTTTTGCCGCTGCCTCCAGCACCATGACCAGAAGCGGCATCAATCCGTGTCAGGATTGGGTTTTCACCTTTGTAAGTGTGTTGCAGTTCGGCAGTAAATTTGTAGGAGTGAGCAGGTACGACACGGTCATCTCGTTCGGCGGTCAAAACCAATGTGGAAGGATAATTGGCATTGTGGCGAATGTTGTGGTAAGGTGAATAGGCTCGAAGAAATTCAAACTGTCGCTTATCATCACTGCTTCCATATTCGCCAACCCAAGCCCAACCGATGGTGAACTTTTGGTAGCGAAGCATATCCATCACTCCCACGACAGGCATTGCAGCTTTGAAGAGTTC
Source organism: Chitinophagales bacterium (assembly GCA_045105835.1). Taxonomy (GTDB): domain Bacteria; phylum Bacteroidota; class Bacteroidia; order Chitinophagales; family UBA2359; genus JAUHXA01. The sequence goes on along the minus strand of JBGCDY010000792.1, from coordinate 1,040 downwards.
GGGGCGTTGGTTCATCACCGCACCAATCAATAAACCTCCATTGGAGCGACCCGTCACCGCCAATTTTTCGGAATTGGTATAACCTTCGTCAATCAAATATTCGGCTGCTCCAATAAAATCGTCGAACACGTTTTGTTTTTTGTCGAGCATCCCAGCTTTGTGCCAATCTTCGCCATATTCCGCTCCTCCTCTGATATTTGCCACTGCATACACTCCACCCGCTTCATAAAAAGGCAGATTCTCGATTTTGAATTCGGGTTCACGTACAATATTGAAGCCTCCATAAGAGTATAGTAAAGTTGGATTGTGACCGTCTAATTCGGTGTCTTTGTGGTGGGTAATAAACATTGGAATTTTTGTGCCGTCTTTTGAAGTGTAAAAAACCTGCTTGGTTTCATACTCTTCAAAGGGAAAATCAATGTCGGATTTGTAGAGAGCTTTGGCGATTTTAGTTTCTGATTCAAAATCGTATTGGTAAACCGTTGGAGGAGAAAGGAAGGATTCAAATTTGTAGGAAACCAAGCTGGACTCTCGATTGCTCGAAAAATCTTTGACCATTCCTGCTCCAGGCAAAGGCAATTCTCCCAGTCTTTCGCCCTTCAAACTATAGACCACCAATTTACTTTTGACATCTTCTAAGTAATGAGCAATGATTTTTTCGTCTGCCAACCAGACATCTTTCAGTACATTTTTATCTTCTTCAATAATCGTTTTCCATTTTTTCTCTTTGGGGCGATTCGGGTTCACCAAGACGACCTTCCAATTGGCTGCATTTCGGTCGGTGTGGATGAGTAGGTCGTTTCCAATGTTGTCAATCACGTAGTTGTTACTCGTAAAATCTTCAACAATGGGTTCAAAACCCTTGTTCCATTTTTTGGTTTTGGCATAATAAAGGGCAGTGTAGTCTGTACCTTCAGAAGCACTGACAATCAAGAAACTTTCGTCAGAAGTCGTTTTTGCACCGTGACTTCTTTTCGGATAGCGAGTTTCTTCAAACACCAATTTATCCTGGTCTTGTGATTCGCCCAATTCGTGGTAAT
>JBGCDY010000791.1:0-2341 GCA_045105835.1 Chitinophagales bacterium | reverse complement strand
CTCCAAAGGGGGACATATACGTCTTATTCCCCCTTTGAAGGGGGCGAGGGGGATGATGTTTTAGTTTTGAGACATTATTAAATTACTTTTGAAGCAGTGCATTCTTTCATTGAAAAGTAGTTTTTTCATTTTAATTTTCATTCCTCCCTCGGAGCGTTTGCCATTGCAATTTAAACTAATTTCCTGAATTTTCAAAATTTATTGAAAATTCAGGAAATAAAATCTATCGTTTCAAAACGCCCTGAAAATCCCTACTCCTAAAGCTCTTTTGCAGCTTGAAAAACACCAAATGAAAATCTATTTTTTTAAGATGAAAAGAAAACAAAAAAAAGGGAAAACAATGCTTACTTTTGTAGCTTGTTTTTTAGCCACAATCACATAATTTTCAATACTACATGCAAGAATTGCCTGCAATTAGCGAAGAAGAAATAGAGTCATTGAATGTTTATGGTGCAAGGGTGCACAACCTCAAAAATATAGACGTTCAGATTCCCCGAAACAAACTGGTTGTCATCACGGGCATCAGTGGAAGCGGCAAGTCCTCTTTGGCTTTCGACACCATTTATGCAGAAGGACAACGGCGTTATATGGAGAGTTTCTCCGCTTATGCTCGGCAGTTTATTGGCAGCATGGAACGCCCTGATGTTGAGAAAATTACAGGCTTGAGTCCAGTTATTTCGATTGAGCAAAAGACTACCAACAAAAACCCCCGCTCGACAGTCGGCACGATTACCGAAATCTATGATTTCATGCGCCTTTTGTATGCCCGAACAGGGGAGGCATATTCCCATGCAACAGGCAAAAAAATGGTGCGCTTCACAGAGCAGCAGATTGTCCAACACATTTTCAAGCACTTCAAAGACCAAAAAATCGTCTTGCTTGCACCGATGGTCAAGGGGCGAAAAGGGCATTACCGTGAGCTATTCGAACAACTCCGCAAACAACGTTATTTGAAGGTCAGAATTGATGGCGAAATTGTAGATATTGAACCCAAAATGCAGGTGGATCGCTACAAAATCCACGACATTGAAGTAGTGATAGACCGCATGGCTGTCGAACCCAAATTTGCGAGTCGTCTCACAAGTTCTCTCGAAACCGCCATACAATTTGGCAAAGGTTTGGTGATGGTATTGGAGCATGAAACGGGAAAAGTACACAGCTTTAGTAAGCTCTTGATGGACCCCGAATCAGGTGTTTCGTATGATGAACCTTCCCCCAATAGCTTCTCCTTCAATTCTCCCTATGGTGCTTGTCCAGGCTGCAAAGGATTGGGATTCATCCACGATTCGGATATGAAATTGGTGATTCCCGACGAAAATTTGAGCATCAACGAAAAGGGAATTCGCCCATTTGGAGAAGTTCGGGACAACTATACCTTCAAAAAAATACGGGCATTGAGCCAAAAATACGACTTCACCTTTGCCACTCCCATTAAAGACATCCCCAAAGAAGCACTCGAAATTTTGCTCTATGGCACCAATGGTCAAAGTATTCCCGTCAATATACAGTTTGGCAAAGACCGCTGGTACGATATGGAGTTTGAAGGGGTTGTCAATACAGTAACACGCTGCTATGCAGAAAAAGAAATTTCAGAAAAAATAAGGCGATGGGCAGAGACTTTCATGATTAAAAAGAACTGTCCTACCTGCAATGGTCAAAGGTTGAATCAAGCTTCTTTGCACTTCAAAATCGTGGGCAAAAACATTGCAGACCTTTGTGAAATGGATATTGAAGAACTGCAAAACTGGTTCACCAATATTGAAGAAGACCTGACCGTTCGCCAAAAAACGATTGCCAAGGATATTTTGAAGGAAATCCGAGCAAGGTTGGGCTTTTTGTTGGATGTGGGTTTGGACTATTTGACCTTGAACCGTCCTTCTCGTAGTCTTTCGGGAGGAGAATCACAGCGTATTCGATTGGCGACTCAGATAGGTTCTAAATTGGTGGGAATCACCTACATATTGGATGAGCCGAGCATTGGACTCCACCAAAGAGACAACCAAAGATTGATTGAAGCCCTCAAAGAACTTTGCGAAACGGGAAATACTGTTTTGGTGGTCGAACACGACAAAGACATCATGTTGGCGGCAGATTATGTGATTGACATTGGTCCTGGTGCAGGCAAACATGGAGGTGAAATAGTAGCCGCAGCACCCCCCAAAGAGTTTCTGCAAAAAGGAACACTAACGACTCAATATCTTAAAGGAACGAAGAAAATTGAGATTCCTGCAGAGAGGCGCAAAGGTAACGGAAAGTATCTGATATTGAAGGGAGCGAAGGGCAACAATCTCCGCAATTTGGACTTTGAATTTCCATTGGGAATGTTCTTATGTGTGACGGG
>JBGCDY010000790.1:0-4883 GCA_045105835.1 Chitinophagales bacterium | reverse complement strand
AGTAGAGGAACTTTGCGAAAGCAACAACAACACCTTCAAGGAAACAACCATTTTCTCGAATCAAGTGATCCCTATTTTCCCTTGTGAATTTTCAATCGTTTCTGACCCGAATATAACACTTAGCACTTCAACAGGTCAACCACTTTTGGAGGCATATGACTATCAATTTCAAATAGATACCACTGCTAACTTCGATAGCCCGCTACTTCAATCTAATACCTTAAACAGTGGTGCGGGAGTTATCAGCTGGCAGCCCAATATCAACTTCCTGAACAATACAGTCTATTATTGGAGAAGCAGCCGAGTACCCGACAACGTGGACGAAATTCCTTCTTGGGCGGTCAGTTCTTTTCTCTTTGAAGCCGATGCCACAAATGGTTGGAACCAGTCTCACCACTATCAATTCGGTCGCAGTCGCTTCAATGGCGTTTCATTAGACGACGATACAAGGAATTTCAATTACGACTTTGTGAGGAACAATCTTCGCATTGTTAATAACAGAACACAGCTTGACAATATTTCTATACAACTCAACAACCAAATTCTACATGACATCAATACTTCTCCCAGTACCCGTGCAAGCTGCTTAGGGGACGGGGTTTGTGTAGGTGGTTTGGGATTTGTGGTCTTCAAGCCCAAGCCAATTTTAGAACCGATTCTCTCTCCTGCAAGCGAAAGAAGTGGTACTTTGGACTGTGGTGGAACGGGTAAATATGGCAACAACCACTGTGAGCTAAACGATATGTATGCCATTGAATTCAGTACAGGAATTGACAGCCGATTGGCAAGTATGCTCACCTTTATGAACGAAACCATTGAAGATGGTGACTATGTATTGATTTATAGCATTTCGAATCACCGACTCTTCAACCCCGCAGAAGGTAATCCCATTTTTCCATACGAGGATGCGATTACAAGCTTCTTTGAAGAAATGGGCATGTCTGACTTGGAAGATTTGAACAACAATCGAGGTTTTATTGCTTTTGGTAGAAAAGGTATTCCAGAATACATTGCAAGCGTTCAGGCAACGGCAGGTAATTTGAGCACTGACGACTTGGTAGTAGATTTGGAAGTAAATGTACGCAATGACAATGGAAGCTTTTCTTCTCCTCCGATTGGGCCTGCAAAAAGTTGGAAAACACTCAGTTGGGCGAAAGACAATATGCCCAGTGACGACACCAATTTGCGAGTCTATGGCATTGGGGAGAATGGCAGTGAGTTGATTAATGGAAACTTGGCATTGGGTGACATCAACATCAGCAGCATTGATGCTGCTAAATACCCTTTCCTTCGATTGGAGCTAAAATCAACAGATGAAACCGAACGAACTCCTCCTCAATTGGATTATTGGAGAGTTGGTTTTGATGGAGTAGGAGAATTGGCTCTGGATACCAAAATAGCCTTCAATTTTGAAGCAGATACGCTTTTTGAAGGACAAATGGCTTCGCTTTCTTTTGGGTTCACCAATGCAAGTGATGTCGATATGGACAGCGTTTTGGTGCATTATACCCTCATTGACCGCGACAACGTCAGTACTTTGAGTGCTGCACCTCGCTACAAACCCTTAGCAGCGGGCGAAAGCCATACAGCTAATTTTTCCTTTGAAACCAATGGTTTGAGCGGCAATAATGTCTTACTCATCGAACTCAATCCCAACAATGACCAGCTCGAAAAACGAGACTTCAACAATGTTTTGGTGATTCCTTTCTTTGTCTTATCCGACAAAATCAACCCTATTTTGGATGTTACCTTCGATGGGCGACATATCTTAGACGGCGACCTTGTATCAACCGACCCAACTATTTTGATTCGGGTCAAAGACGACAATCCTTTCTTTGCCCTCAATGATACTTCAGACTATGAAATCATTTTGACCTACCCAGATGTGAACGGCAATCCCATCACCGAGAGAACCATTCCGTTTAGCGACCCAATGGTGACTTTCCGTCCTGCTACTCAAACACAAGCCGAATCGGGCAACAATACTGCCGAAATAGAACTGCAGCCCAATTTCACCCAAAACGGTAGCTACGAAATCAGCATTGATGCCAAAGACCGAAGCGACAATGATTTTGCAAATCAAGCCTACAAAAGCAGTTTTGAAATCGTCACAGAGTCTATGATTTCCAATGTCTTGAATTACCCCAATCCATTCACTTCTTCAACCCGTTTTTTGATGACCATCACAGGCTCGGAAGTGCCTCAATACCTCAAAATCCAAATCATGACGGTTTCGGGTAAAGTGGTTCGAGAAATCAATCAAGAGGAATTGGGGCCACTCCATATTGGCGAAAATCTTACCGAATTTGCTTGGGATGGTACGGATGAGTTTGGCGACAAACTCGCAAATGGGGTGTATTTGTATCGGGTTATTAGCCGATTGAATGGGCAGGAAATGGAACGTTTGGAAACGAGTGAAGCGGTTGATAATAGTTTTAAGAATGGTTGGGGGAAAATGTATTTGATGCGGTAAGTTTTGGAATAATTGATAACCCAGTTCTTGAATTAGTAATAAGAATTGTTGATGAAAAACTGAACAATGAAATTCCTTAGATTCATTTACATTTTAGGCTTGCTTTTTTGGGCTAGTATATTGATATACAGTATTTCCCAGTTGTTTGCATTAAATGGTTTAGGTGAGGTTTTTGAGGTCGCAACTCCACAAAAAGTCAATACAATAGTAAAACATGACTCTTCATTTGTGAATATTGAATATGATTACATCGTAGGTGGAAACATTTATAGAAGTCGTTACAAAATAGCTCTAACCTACTACAATCGCCATAAAACAGATTCAATCAAAATAAAATATAATACTTTGTTTCCTTCAGTAAGCTATATAGAAGGAATCCCCTTAAAAATAAGAAAGCAAAAAATAGATATTTTTATATCCATTTTTTTTATCACATTTTTGTCTCTACTGTGGAATCTAAGTAATAAAGAAAAATGGATTGAGCGGTATAAAAAAATTGGTACATAAATCCAAAACTCCCTTGTTTCTCTATCAATAGAGAACAAGGGAGTTTTTTGTGAATCAAACCTTCAAAACAATTCAATCAATCTCTGCCTTTAAAAAGCATTTCGTTTCTAACAGCGATTTCAATCGATGCAGTTAGAATGTGAAAAAGGGATTTAGCCTAAAAAATCATCTCTTTGAGAGCTTCCCTTGAAGTACATAAATCTTATAGAGCGTGTCAGCGATTGAAATCGCCGTTACAGAATTATCTTAAATTTTTAATTTTCATTCCTAAAGTCACTACGGCAAAGTAACCACTTGTGGCACTCCATTCACCGTTATGGTCACTTTTTTATCACAAGCTCCACCTCCATAATTGATGAGGTAAACATCCGTTCCCATTGTCACCTTGCGAGTTCCACTCACTGCATAAACAGAACCTTTGCTCAAACACGCCAATTTGTAACGCACAGGCATCGTCGTTTTCGTATCGAAATTCGTTCCATCGAAAAGTGTTCCTGAAGTTGTCCCAGTCGTTTCAAACACGTCATGCAAAGGATTTCCAGAATTTTCTCCATTCACCCAAGCCTTGTTTAGGTTGGCTTCAAAAGTAGCCCTTTGACCATTCGGTTGGGTCACGATTCCATTGTTTACCCTCACTTCAAAATTGAGGTTTCCGCTGTCATCTCTTCCAATCGCCTTGTACTGAATCGCTCCACTCACTCCATATCCATTAGAAGAATAGTCATTGAAGCCAATATTGAAAGTTTGGTTCTCTTCTCGCTCGCTACCCATGTATTGAATCTGAATACTGCCACTTCTTGTTCTTCCATCCGAACCCACACAAGGACTTGCTCCAAAATCAATCAATACTGTTTTGGAAGCTTCGGTATGAGTCACATCTGCACAATTGTTTTCGAGATAATCGGCTGCTTTATCGTGTAGGTTGGCACTGACTTCTTCGACCATTGCCAAAATCTCGGCAAACTTGGCTTCAATTTGTTCCTCGACTTCTGCGGGGTCAGTCGAACTCACTTGAGTCTGAGCTTGTTTTTTGCGCTCCGCCAATTTTTCTACAATGGCTTTGGCTCGGTCACTTTTGTTGAATTTAGATTGTGCTTGGACAGCAGTACTGCCCAATACGAAGAATAAAACGAGGGTCAATAAAAACGATTTGATGCTTAAAATACGCATAATTAAAGAGGTTTAAGGTTTAAAAAATTATAGGATAAAGCTTTTGAAATCATCCATCCTATTGGTGTTCGGCAGCAAATTTAGGGTAGTAAGCTCCCTCCTGCTAATTTTTTCGACCAACTCCTTAATCGCTTCTACAAACGACAAAATGGCTTGTGTTTTTTTGAAGTGTTCTTTCTAAAAACAAGCCCTTTATTGCACAAACATTCAACCTTTTAGTCTAAAAATCCAAAATTCTCCACCTTCCTTCAAGCAAGCCTTCAAAGAATCAACCTCCTCTTTGTTGAAGAAAAACAACACTTGATGGGTTATCAAATGTCATTCATTGAAATAATTGGCGTAGTTCATTTTATTGCAGTAGATTGCAAGCAGAAAATCGGTACAATAGCAAGATGAAAAAAGAGCAATACACAGCTATCGGATTGAATATTTTGGTATGGGTCATCATCCTTTTTTGGCTGACCTTTGCTTATTTCGGTTTGGCAGATATCCAAACGCTTTTTGTGAGGAATCTGGTAACGACAGTCTGTTTAGCAGGCTCAGTGTATTTCAACTTTTACTACCTCTTACCTCAGTATTTTTTCAGAAAAAAGTATGTAACTTACTTTTCGATTCTATCTATTTTTGTCTTGGGGCTTAGTATTTTCAGGGCTTATATAGACAGCTTACTTTTGGATAGATTGGTGCCAGCAATGCCCGAAGACATCGCCATCTTCTCCAATATGCACTATAC
>JBGCDY010000789.1:0-5751 GCA_045105835.1 Chitinophagales bacterium | reverse complement strand
ACAAATTCGTGTGACTTGTGATCCAATTGAAAGTTCTAATTCGTCACAACTTGCTGGTTTATTGGGCAATGGTCGTGTGAATGCTTTGAGAGCAGTATCAGAAGAATCTCCTGCCATTCGTTTGGACAGTTACTTTATTTTGGACAGCGGTGGCGATGGCGAAATGGATGCTGGTGAATCTATCCAATTGTTTTTGACTTTTGTAAACCGCCTTGCACCAACCAATAGTGTAGCGGTTTTCTTGAGTACGGAGAACGAAAATATCAATTTTATCAACCATGCCAACTCGATTCCGATTATTGAAACGAACCAATTGATTTCGGTTTCTTTCACTTTTGACATTGATCCAAATGCGCCTCTTGGTGATGAAGTTTTGTTTAGAATTGATTTGACGAATGGAACGTATGTAGATTATGACCAGTTAGAATTGACGATTTCTCCTCCAAAATTCATTGCCCACAATACAGGTCCTTTGAGAATGTCTGTGAGTAATCAGGGAAGTTTGGGTTTTGCAGGGTTTTCGGGGCAAGCTCCTGGAGATGGTTTTTCTTGGAACAATCAAAATCTATTGTTTGAAGGTGGGATTGCGGTTGGGACAAGTGCCAATCAAATGTCGGATTGTATCAGAGGTTTGGGAAATGACCCAAATCAAGAATTCAAGGTTTTGGATGGAAATGTATTGAAGTTGGTTTCTCCTGGTGCCAATCATTTGCAGGAGAGTTCGGTGGTGATTGTGGATTCTTTGGCGAGCAATCCGATTGGTTTGTCGATTTTGCAAGAGAGTTCTGCGGACACGACTTCAAGCAGACAAAACTTTGTGATTGTGAAATATACCATGAAAAATGAAACGCCTGACACGATTGACAATTTGCATATTGCTGTGTTTTTTGATTGGGATATTGGCGAAGACTACAATGATTTTGGGCGTTTGGATGAAGAACGACGTTTGGGCTATGCTTACAATACGGTGAATGGAAAGAACTATATTGGAGCAACCAAAATGCTTTCGTCTGAAGTGGGTTACTCTTACCGCACACTTCACAATCCCAATGAGTTGTACGACAACTTTACCGATTCCGAAAAATGGAACTTTATGACAGGTGGTATCCAAACAAGTGAAATTAGTGGGGTAGATATTTCTACTTACAGCGCAGCTGGTCCCTTCAAAATTGCTCCAAACGAAACGGCAGAAGTAGGTTTCGCACTGATTGGGGCGCATGGTTTTGAAGAATTGGCAGCAGCAGCAGATACAGCGCAATATATTTGGGACAATGTTGGGGTGATTTCTGCTATTGAAGAGATTCCTGTTTCTACTCTTGACCAACTGCAATTGTTTCCGAATCCATTTTACAATGACTTGCAAATCAGTTATGAATTGAAGCGAAGCGAACAGGTTCGTATCAGTCTTTTCAATATTGAAGGGCAACGCATTGAAGTATTGAAGGAGGAACTGCAAAATGCGGGTTCACACCAATTTGATTGGAATCTTTCAGAGAATATTCCTGCAGGTACTTATTTGCTGCAATTGCAGATAGGCAAACAGGCATTGACGAAGAAGGTGGTGAAGTTGTAAGGCAAGTAGTGAATTGAAATAAGAATGAAAATGAAAAACTTACTTGATAAACAAGTAAGGGTAAAATTCTAATTCTTGAAGTAAATGTGACACTACTGAAATAATGAATTTGACTCTTTTAAAGAGCGTTTTTTAGGCAGTAAAAAAGCCCGCAAACATTTTGTTTTGTGGGCTTTTTGTGTTTTACAATGATCTGTATATTTTTTATTGAACACAGAGGCTCGGAGGCACAGAGTTTTGGTTGTCAAATAATGAACCACTCAAAACTAAGCCCTCATCTTACTCCGTTTGACCAAATAAGGCAACAAAATTTGGCGGAAATCTTGGTTAATGTCTGCTTCCACAAAATCAATACTGAACTGACCACACTTCAATTTCAAATCTGTCAAAAACTTTTTCATCTGAGCTTGGTAATGGTCCTTGACCTGATTGGGCTGCAATTTTACCTCTTCTCCTGTTTCGATGTCAATAAAAACGTAAGGGCGGTTTTCAAATTCAAAATCCAATTCCTTCTTTTTGTCTACCACATGAAATAGAATCACCTCATGTTTGCTGTGCTTCAAGTGCTGTAGTGCAGAAAAAATTTCTTCCGAATTTTCGGCATTCTCAAACATATCACTGAAAATAATAACCAAAGAACGCTTGTGGATGTTTTCTGCAATTTGGTGCAAACATTTGGCAGCAGAGGTGGATTTATTCCGTTTGGGATTGTCGAGTAGGTTTTGCAGTTGTGCCGTGAGGAGGCGTTGGTGAACAGTGGTGGACTTGGCTTTGGTGTGAAATTCTATTTCATCAGAAAAAATACTCAAGCCTACTGCATCTCGCTGTTTTTTAAGAACATACATCAAGGCGGCAGCTCCCAAAGCAGAGAATCGGAGTTTGTTCACCTTCGGGTTGTTTCCTTCTCCTGCGTCTTCTGGAAAATACATGGATGAGGAGGCATCCAAAACAATCCGACACCGAAGATTGGTCTCTTCTTCAAATCGCTTGATGAACATTTTGTCTGTGCGTCCATATACTTTCCAATCAATGTTCTTGATGGAATCCCCAGGATTGTACAACCTATGCTCGGCAAACTCTACCGAAAATCCATGAAAGGGACTTTTGTGCAAACCAATGATGAAACCTTCTACTACCTGTTTGGCAAGTATTTCTAAGTTGTCAAATTGATGTAATTCTTGGGGGGTAATTATTTCTTGTGCCATGCTGTTCTTCAATGATGAATGATAAGACTACCTATAAACGGCGGATTCATTTGCCGAGTGCCTATCGCGGCTAAATACTCCAACAAAAAAGCAGGAATCAATGTTCCTGCTTTTTCTGCTCCCCAAAGTTACAAGAATATATTTTTCAAAGGAATTTTTCATTCGCTTTCGTTTATTGGCAGGCTATTCAATCATATACTATTTTTTTTGATTTTCTATCCATATTTGAGGTATTCAACTCAAATGAAGCCCTGCTTATTTTTTTTTGATGAAATTTCGACTTATTTATCTTATTTTTATCGCAAAATAAGTCTAATATGAATCTTATACATAAGCACTCACCCTTTCTTCAATACCTTCCTTTCCTATTATTGTACATCACATTGGTCTTGGTACTACATGAAGATTCATTCAGTGGAGATGAAGGACGCTACTACCAATTTGCGGAGAATCTAATAAAAGGATTTTATTCGCCGAGTTCGCCTGACTTCAATTTGTGGAATGGACCAGGGTATCCTATTTTTTTGATGCCTTTTGTATATTTCGGTTTGCCTTTGCTGTCGATTACGCTCTTCAATGCTCTTTTCCAATACCTCTCTATCGTCTTTTTACATCAATCACTTAGGCGGTATTTATCCACAAAAACTTCTTCTTTTATTGCCTTTCTATGGGGCTGTTATTACATCAGTTTTCAGGAATTAGGCGGAATACTTACAGAGTCTTTTAGCTTGTTTTTAATCAGTCTATTTTTGTATTTCTTTGTTAGAGCAAACCAAGAAGGAGGATGGAAATGGAGCTGTGGAAGTGGGATGGTTTTGGGTTATTTGGCATTGACCAAGATTATTTTTGGGTATGTGACTTTGGTCATGTTGTGGATTGCAGGGCTTCAATATCTGCTTAGAAATAGGTTGAAATTGCAGCAAACGATGGCTCAAAATAGGTTGTGGATTTTTACCATTGCCTTCCTGTTTAATGCCCCTTACTTGATTTATACGCACTCGCTTACTGGCAAATATTTTTATTGGGGAAACTCGGGAGGAATGTCGCTTTATTGGATGAGTACGCCCTTTGAAGGGGAATATGGGGATTGGAACAATCCGACTTTTACCGCCAATTGTCACGATGCCCGCATTCCTTGCAATGCTGATTTGCTTGCCAAAAATCACCAAGCAGATATGGATTGTATTTTGAGCTTTCCCAAAATCGAGCAAGACGATGCCTACAAATCTCTTGCCCTTCAAAACATCCGAAACCATCCTACTAAATATCTCCGAAATGTGGTCAGTAATGTGAATCGCTTGTTTTTTGGGATGCCGATTAGTTATTACCCCCAAAGAGATACAACGATGTTTCGGTTTCCGCCCAATATTTTGTTGCTCTCTGTCCTGTTTTTGGCTACGGTTGTTTGGCTCTTAAATTTTTGGTCTGTGCCAATTGAAGTGACTTACATTGCTTTGATGGGCTTTGTGTATTTGGGAGGAACGAGTTTGTTGTCGGCTTATCCAAGAATGCTGTATATGGTGGTCCCGATGCTATTGTTTTGGTGTGGATATGTGTTGAGTAGGACATTGAGGGTTTCTTTGAAGTGGGGAGAGAGGAATGACTTAACTTTTTGATAGTCAGGAATGAAAAATGCCGAAAAGCCATTTTTTTCTCTCGCATTTTTTAGTCTTGACTATCTATTATTTTTGGTTATTTGACAATTTTTGCAAAGTCCATAAAAACTACGGTAGTTTTGTTTTATAAGAGATTGTTGTTCAGTAGAATTTTTATGGATTCTTTTCAAGAAATAAACTACCGTAGTCTCATTTGGCAGATTTTGTCAAAGAACCTTATTTTTTCTTCGGGAATCCAGGAAAAAACATATTCACCCTTTTGGTGTAAGCCTCATAATCAGGTCGCTTTTGTAAAGAAAAATACTCAGAAGGTTTGGCTCCAGTAAGATATACCAAGGTCTTGTACAAAATCACCGAAACGAACAACAAGCCCAATCCCAATAAAATCCAGATGACCAAAGACTCTGAAGGTTGCAGGGCTAACCACGATGGAACGGCAATAAAGATGAGAGAATTCCAAACCGACCATTCTGCAAAATAATTCGGATGTCTGGTGTACTGCCACAGCCCTATGTCACAAACTTTATTTTTTTGTTTTTCCGCTTTCATTTTCTTGAGAAATCCCAATTTCTGTTGGTCTGCTATGGTTTCAAAGAGAAACGAGGCTATCCACAACCCCAATCCAATTACTTCAAAAATGGAAAAAGTTGGACTTGGATTTGAAGCAATGATAAAGGCGGGTAAAGACAAATAGGAAGCATTCGCCAATCCTTGTACCAAAGCATCTACTTGCATTGCCAATTGTATATTGGTTTTTCCTTTTCGTTCCCATCGAATGCGCTGGTATTTGTAGCGAGGCAATTCTTTTTGAAGATAGCCTTTTTGCCAAAGTAGAATCGCTCCAATGCCCATGCGAAGCCCCATAAAAATATACAGCCCACTAATAATCCAAACCCTCCAATGATAACCTTCTCCCAAGAATAAGGTCACCAAACCAATACACACCAAACCCCAAGGCCATCCGATGTCCACGTAGGACAAGGTTTCCGTTTTCCAAATGGGATAGAGGACAACCGCCCCAAAAAGAAGTAATTGAAGGATGCCGTTGACCAATGAGATTTCGGCGAAAGAGTTCGTAAACATTAGTAGAATCCAACCGAGAATAAAAGGAAAGAGTGGTTTTAAGTAGTTCATTTGTGCGTTTTCAGAATTCTAAATTATTGCAATAAGACAAAAGTTTGGCTTATTTCTGTTTGACCAAGTGAAACTCCTTTTTCACTCTGCTGTTGTTTGGTGTCCATTCTCCGTGAGCTTCAATTCCTTTGAGATTGCCTCTACACTCTGGTCCCATTTCCGTTTCTTCTTGGTCTTCATATCCAACGAATTTGACGGTAAATGCACCATCATGTTGGTCATC
>JBGCDY010000788.1:0-8063 GCA_045105835.1 Chitinophagales bacterium | reverse complement strand
TGTTGCATGGCTCTTGAAATGTACACAAGAAATTATTGAACAAGAGGGTTTTATCATTCATCCCGACAAAACGGCTGTGATGCGCTCTCATCGCCGACAGGCTGTGACGGGAATTGTAGTGAATGAAACCATGAATGTTTCTCGCCGTGATTTACGCAAATTTCGCAGCTTTTTGCACCACTATGAACAGGAAGGTGCAGAGGCAATGAGTGAAAAAATCGGAAAAGATGCCACACAATATGCCAAAGGTTATTGGGCTTTTGTGAATATGGTGAATGAGGAAAAGGCTGGGAAGATTTTGGAGAAGCATGGGTGGTTGAAGTAGATTAAATTCTGAATATCAAATAATTGACATTAAAACGGCTGACTGTAAATTTGCAGTCAGCCGTTTTTTGTTTTTCAAATTTCGAAAAATCACTTTGTGTTCACCTCCACCCACAAAACCGTCCCCAACCCAACCCGGCTCTTCAATTCCATTTTACCCTTCAATAATTTCACCCGTTCGCCAATCCCCAAAAGCCCAAAACCGTTGTTCGCTTGATTCTCCTCTGTCTCAAAACCCTTTCCGTTATCTTCCACCTGCAATGCAACGGCATCGACTTTATACTTCAATTGCAAAGTCATTTTGTGGGCGGCAGCATGTTTGAGTACATTTTGGATGGCTTCTTGGGCAATGCGGTACAAAGCCATTTCGGTGCGAAGTGGTAATTTCTGAAAAGTACCTAAGGCTTGAAAATCAACCTCTAATTTATTTTCTTCAATCACCTCTTTGCAGAGATTTTCCAAAGCTTCTAAAAGACTGCAATCTTGTAGGGGCGTGGCACGAAGGTCCAGAACCGAACGGCGGGCTTCCTCCAAATTGTTTTTGGTGAGCTGCAAACTTTGACGCACCAATTGCGGAATTTTCGGGTGCTGTGCATCCATTTCCAAAAAAGCGTCAATGGTTTCCAACTTCAAAGATAAGGCGGTCAATCCCTGTGCAATCGTGTCGTGGATTTCACGCGCCAAACGGTTGCGTTCCTGCATGATGCCCAATTGTCGGCTGTTTTCAAACAGTTTTGCCCGTTCTATCGCAATGCTCAACATGTCTCCAATCGTGTGTAAAAGCTCCAAAGTTTGAGGGGCTAATTCCTGTGAATTTTCACTCACCACATTCAAAATTCCGATTTTCTGCCCTTTGTGCGACTGCAAAGGTACACTTGCATGATAGCGCAAACCATCCGTTCCTTTTTTCAAATTTTGAAGGCGAGAGCAAGTAATTTCGCTGATGTTGTAAGCCGTTTTTAGCTCCTTTCCCGTGCCAGTCAAATACTTTTCGATGCACCAACACCAACCTGTTAGGAGTTCGGGTTTGTTGGTAAAAATGGGTGGGAGGTGGATGGCTGCGGCAATGTATGCCATTTTGGTATCGGCATTGAAGAGCCAAATCCATGCTGTTTTGAGTTCCAAAAGTTGGGTAATTTGCTGCAATGCGGAATGTAGGGCTTTTTCGAGATGCACTTCTTTATTGAGGTTTTGGGCAATGGTGTTGAGGATGGTGAGGGCTTGGTTTTGTTGTTGGAGTTGGTTGAGATTTGGCATAATTGTAGGTTGTTTGGGATTTATGGATTAAATTTCACCACAAATACGGAGGTAAAGAATGTTTTTTTGACCGAAGCTACATTTTTATAAAATATTACTCCTAAATTATAGCGCTTTCCTTTACCTTCAAATAAAAAATCATGCGAACCATCTTCTTCAATAATGGGTTTATTTTCGGATTAATTGGCTTTTCTGTGTTATTCGCCGCCTGCAATAGCCATCAAGACACTCCTTCAAAACCTCAAACAAGCAAAGCACCTGACTTCAAAAACCTTCAATGGGCAGCTCAAACGCCTGCAACAGACGCAAACTTAAGAGGTTTATGCGTGGTGAGTGATAGAATTGTGTGGGCAAGTGGAAGCAAAGGGACTTTTTTGAGAACTGCTGATGGGGGAAAATCTTGGTTCAGCAAAACCATTGAAGGAACAGACAGCCTTGATTTCAGGGATATTCACGCTTTTGACGAAAACAGGGCTGTTGTCTTGAGTTCGGGCTTTCCTGCACACATTTACAAAACAACGGATGGCGGCAAAACTTGGCAACAAACTTACTTCAATGAGCAAGAAGGTGTATTTTTTGATGGCTTCGATTTTGCGAATGAAAAAGAAGGCATGGCGTTTAGCGACCCGATTGACGGCAAACTCTTCATCATCAAAACCACAGATGGCGGGGATTCTTGGCAAGCTATAGACACAACTCACCTACCCGATGTTTTGACAGGCGAGGCAGGTTACGCTGCAAGCGGTACGGGAATTATCTTCAAAGACCAAAATATTTGGATTGCAACAGGTGGTGGAGAACGGGCAAGGGTGCTTCACTCGGAAGATTCAGGCACACATTGGCAGGTTTTTGACACGCCAATCGTTAGCGCAGAAGGAAAAGGTATTTTTTCGATGGCGATGTCTGATGCTCAAAATGGAGTCGTCGTAGGCGGTGCGTATATGGATTCGACCAACAAGGTTCGCAATTGTGCCATCACCCAAGATGGCGGCAAAAATTGGGAGCTCATTGCAACTCAACAACCGAATGGCTACCGTTCTTGTGTGGCGAGTCATGCTACCGAACAGTTATTGATTGCAGTAGGACGGACAGGATCAGACATTTCTGAAGATAAAGGTAAGTCTTGGACAAGCATTGGACAGGAAGGGTATTACAGTTGTGGCATTGCAGCAAAAACCGCATGGGCAGTAGGTAGAAGCGGAAAAATGGCAAAAATGGATTTTAGATTGCCGTAAAAAAAAAAATGTAGTCCGAATGAACCTTTTCTACTCCAATGGGGTTTATCCTAACACATTCGGCATGCAAAACCATTCAAAAAAAAAAGTAAAAAAAAGAGCAATAAAATTGCATACAATTTACATTCTTTGTAGTTTTGCATCGCTTTTATAATAAAGCTGGAAATGGTCTATGGTGTAACTGGCAACACGTCTGTTTTTGGTACAGAAGAGTCTAGGTTCGAGCACTAGTAGACCAACATTTTCAACAAGCGACATTGATAATATCAATGTCGCTTTTTTTATTTCTACCTTTTGAAGAAAAAAACGGAATCATTTTCTCCCCCAAACAGTTTTTTTGCTCACTTCCAAGCATAAAAAAACACCGCCAATATGTATCATTCTATGATATTGACGGTGCCTGGATAAAAATACTTCCTAAGACTTGCATTTGTGTTTAAAAGACTCACCTATAAGACGTAGGAGGCTTCAAAAGTGCTGCCTAAAAAGAAGCTTTTTTTTGATTTTATTTTCATTTTTTTTGAAGGAAAATAAAATTCGTTGATTTTCAAAAGATTAGCTTCTACACTCCTGCTAATTTTTCTTCCAACTTCTGTGCAAACTCTGCTTGACCACGCTCACGAGCCGCATTGATGAACAGCATAATGAAATCTTGATTCATCTTCTGATCCTGTTTAAATGCACGTAATTGAGCAGGAGAAAGCCCATTGTAGTACTTCAATTCCTGAATCAATCTATCGGATACCTCATCTACCAAAGCATTTGCCTTTTCGTTTGCGCCTGCATCATAGTAGTTTTGGATTGTGGCATACATATAGATGTTGAACTCCGCAGCATGATTTGGCATCACCTTCACCGAACGATCCAAAACCTCAATCGCTTTCTCCTTATAGCCACGCTGAATCAAGGATTCTGCCAAACGAGAAAAATTCCCTCTAAAATTGAAGATCATACGTCGAAGATCCGTATCCACATGCACATCTGGATTGTCGATATTTCCAAATTTGAAGCGATTCATGAGGTTTTCATACATCAGACTTGGATTGACCCGTCCCATATAAGGGCCGCTTGCATTAGCAGGAATCGGCACAACTCGATATGCCAGGCCTTCCAATTGGAAATATTTTTCCAAACCTAAGTAACTACTATTGCTCACCGAAATCGCAAAATAAACGGGGCGTTTCCAGCCATCTCTTGCTATTGCAGCTATAATGTCATAGACCATCAAGTCATTTTTGTACAAGCTCGTTTTGCCCGCAGGTAGTTGCCATTGCATTTTGTCTTCCATCAATGGAATATCTTCTGGTGCAATCGCTCCTTGTCTAATCAACTCCTCTTTGTTCACTGGTAGTTCCAAGTTTCGAGTAGGAATATAGTCATTGCTGTCTTCCCCTACTTTCGACTGCTTAGAATCATTGCCCACAAATTCCATTACATCCAATAGAGAAATGTATTTGCCCTCAGGTGCAATATTTGGATTCGGATAGATAGGAACCAAATCTCGATTCGTCCCCCGTATTTTGTCGGTAGTTAAAGTCATCGGCACAGGTTCCGCATCGTTGACTTTCCTTTGCATTTGATTGATGTACCAATCCACGCCCAGCAAACTCAGGTTGACCACCCGAACATCCCGTCGAATGCCCTCTACTTCTTGGGCATACCAAAGCGGATAGGTATCGTTGTCTCCTTGTGTGAAAATAATCGAATTGGGTGCACAAGAATTGAGGTAATTGGCTGCAAAATCTCTCGCAGCATATCTTTCCGAACGGTCACTATCGTCCCAGTTTTGTGTTCCCATCAAAAGCGGTGCAAGCAAGCCAATTGCTACTGCGGCAATGGCGGCAGTACTGCCCTTTCGTTTGAACATATCGTAGAGTGCCACGACACCCAGACCCAGCCATATACAGAAAGTCCAGAACGAAGCTGCAAAAATATAATCTCTTTCACGAGGCTCAATAGGAGGAGAATTTCCTTGGATAATAATGGCTACTCCCGAAAACAAGAACAGCAATAAGACTGCAAAAGCGTGTTTTCTACGTTCTGTAAAATGGAAAACCATTCCCAATAATCCCAACAAAAATGGAATAAAAAGGTAGGTGTTTCGTGTAGGCGTTTCCACCAAATGATCAGGCAAGCTTCCTTGAGGTGCGCCCAACCACATGCTGTCAATAAAAGAAATCCCACTGATCCAGTTTCCATCCTTCAAACTTCCCCAAGTACCTTGATTATCGTTTTGTCGTCCTACAAAATTCCACATGAAATAACGCACATACATGTGCCCTATCTGATAGCGAAGCAAGAAGCGGATATTGTCACCAAAGCTAGGTTTTTCGTTTTTCTTCAATCCCAAGCCTCTTTCGTAGCGTTCTTTGTGAGAAGGGTCATATATACGTGGAAAAAACTTGGATTTTCCTCGACGAACATAGTCAATCTTGTCTCCTACCACATCATATCCATTCTCTCCTCTTTGGTATTTTGTGCCTACTTTTTTGTAGTTCACAATCTGATCATTGTAGTAATAGCCCGTCAAAAATGGACGTGAACCATATTGTTCCCTTTTGAGATAGGTAGCCAGTGCCACTACATCATCGGGATTATTCATGTCAATATTGGGGTCAGAATTGGAGCGAATCACCGTCACTGTCACCGTAGAATAGCCCATCAAAATAAACAAGAGCGCCATTAGAATATTGTGCGCCACTGCTTTATCGTTTTTGTAAGTGTACCACAAACTAAACGCCATCGCTCCTACCAAGATAAGCAGGAAGAAAATCAAACCACTATTGAAAGGCAAGCCAAATTCATTGACAAACATCAATTCGAAAAAGGCTGCAATCTCAATGATTCCCGTGATGATTCCCGCCAAAATAAAGCCCAAAATTCCAATGGACACCAACATCGCAAAGAACACACCTTTTCGAGAATAAGGAAAGCGTTTGAAGTAATACACGAATATAATTGCAGGAATTGCCAACAAATTCAACCAGTGAATAAAGATGGTGAAGCCTACCAAAAAGGCAATGAACAACAACCACTTATCACCATAAGGCTCATCAGCTTTGGATTCCCATTTGAAGATCGCCCAAAATACCATGGCTGTAAACATCAATGACATCGAATAAACCTCTCCTTCAACGGCTGAAAACCAGACACTCGTGGAAAAAGTGCCTGCCAGTGCTGCAACTGCGCCTGCGCCCAAAATGGTAATTGCTTGCCCCATATCAATGCTTTCGGCATCCTTCGCAATCTTCAATATTTTGCTGGCGAGATAAGTCGTTATCCAAAACAAAAACATCATCGCAAAACCCGAACAGATTGCGGACATGAAGTTCAGTGCCACTGAGACCAACTCTGTATCTCCCATTGCCAACAAGCTGAACAAACGTCCTATCATCAAAAAAGTAGGCGCACCAGGAGGGTGGACTACTTGGATTTTGTAAGCAGAGGCAATGAACTCACCACAGTCCCACAAACTTGCTGTGGACTCCATCGTGAGGGTATAAACCGAAGTGGCTATCAAAAATAATAACCAACCACCAATATTGTTGATCAGTTTAAATTGTTTAAGCTCCATAGTGAAAGGTTGTTGATTGTCTGATTAATCGCAATTGTTGTTGTTTTTTGCAGCTTATTCTTCAACTGTTTTTGCGTGATTAACCAACATTTATAATCTCAAGAATTTTTTTCTGAAAAATCGGAACAAAAATAGTAAAAATAGCTGCTAATTGTGGATAAATGCCGTTTTTACGAACAATTCCTGCAAAACTGTCGTTGCAATATTTCGTACACTTCAAGAAGGTAAGGGTTCAATTCGTTTTCGGTAGACGGAATACGACAAACGGTAAACGAAAAGCAAGAACCTAATTTGTCCTATAGAAATACCTTCAAATTACAAGCATTCTAATAACTAATTCCAGTCACCAATAACTAATCACCAAACAATGGCATTACAGACAGCAGAACGGGTATCGTCTCACGAAGCATCCGACAATGTGATTTTTCAAAGACACTTAGTAGCTTACAATGAAGCTGCAAACTTGATATATGGGAATGTATTGGAGGTAGGAAGTGGAGAAGGCTATGGAATAGAACTCTTGGCTTCAAAGGCAGAACGCTACCAAGCAATCGACAAATACAATACGAGCGTAGAAAGTTATGCTGCAAAATTTCCGCATGTCCATTTCCAGCAAATGAACATCCCTCCTGTTGATTTTCCAGAAAATACGTTTGACTGCATTGTCACCTTTCAGGTAATCGAACACATCGAGGATGATGCAGGAATGGTCAGCGAAATGGCAAGGGTATTGAAGCCTGGCGGCTTGATGGTCATGACCACCCCAAATATCAAAATGTCTTTGACCCGAAATCCCTGGCATGTAAGAGAATACACCGTTACTCAATTGAAGGGACTGCTACAACGTTATTTTTCGGAAGTGGATATGAAGGGCGTTTATGGGAACCAAAAAGTGATGGACTATTACAATGCCAACAAAAAATCCGTCGAAAAAATCACTCGTTTCGACTTTCTCAACCTTCAATACCGACTTCCACGCAGTTTGCTGCAAATCCCCTATGATTTGCTCAACCGATTGAATCGCCGCAAATTGATGAAAGGCAACAATCAATTGGTCAACGATATCAAACTCGACGATTATTATACTGCCAAGGCAGATGATACTTGTTTTGACTTGTTGGCTGTGGCTGTGAAGTAAACGGTTCATAAAACTCATCTACTTTTTTTTATTGAACTTTGATTTGGTGAACGAGTTTTTTAAACTCTACTCTAATTGAAGAGCTTATGAGTAGTAGTTGGTTGCAAAATGACTATCAAGAATTTGGTTTTGGAGTTGGGGAGTTTAGAAAAACGGTCGTTTTATTAAACTCTCCCCTCTCTACCTAACATAAAACCAAATTGAGTCTAAAAAATGCAGGTTTTATTGGACTCTCTTATTCCACTATACTTTTGCTAACCTATATATCGTTATATTTTCAATCAGAGTGGAGTTCAAAAAAATGCATTGAAAATCAAACTATTTTAATGTTTTATAGGATTTTCATCCTAACTATTTTCTTGTTTAAATGCATACTTCTGTGCAACATATGATATTAACATGAATATCATTGCAATTAAGGCATTAAGGTGATTGCCAGTATTTATAGCAAAGTGTGCAGCTAAAGATAGAGCAAGATTAAAAAAGAAACCAGCATATGCCCATTCCTTTAACCAGTTAACCTTTCGAGACCATA
>JBGCDY010000787.1:0-2177 GCA_045105835.1 Chitinophagales bacterium | reverse complement strand
GAAAGGGACATCTTGAGAAATACGGTCAACAATTACGGCATATTCCGTTGGTTCACCTTGTACTACTTTGTCTATTGTGACTGCTTCAGCCACAATTCCCTCTACTGCTTTTTGGTTGTTTCTGTCAATAAAAGCCTGAGGAAAGGTGTTTTCTTGTCCAAATAGAATACCTATTTTTTTTTTTTTTTTTAGGATATTTATAGAGTTATGATAAATATTTTGAATTCTTTAATTCAACTGGTAGGGTGAACCTTATGGTCTTTGGTGGAGATGGGTAGGTTAAGTATTGAAGACTCGTACTGTAGACTGCAAGGCATTGAACTTGTCACTACTCCCAAACAAAAAATCATTTGTTTTTTTGTTTTCTAATTACTTCAAATTGATATGCCTCGCATCAGTAATGATTCACTAGTACAGCAAAAGTTAAATACATGGCAACTTGTTTTTCTTACAAAAGATTGATGAACAATGTTTTGAACAACCAATCACCAGTTACTAATCTACTAATCACTGTACTAGCCTTAATATAAATCTCTGACTAAAGCATTGAAAGGTAATGAGGGAACATTTCACGCCATAGTGGCCAGTCGTGTTTTTTCCAACCTCTCATATCCAACCAGTGAGAAATGTGTTTTTGATTCAAAACGGCAGAAAATTCTTCATTGGCAACTTTGCAGATGTCCCATTCTGAAGTACCCAAGATGATTTTCATATCCCAAATATCTGAATGATTGGCATTGGGTACAAAATCCATAGGATTGTTGAAATACACATTGTCGTCATAGTGTCCATCCAAAAAAGACTTGATGTCAAACGAACCACTCATGCTAATCATGTGGCTCACCATTTCGGGGTGACGAAAAGCAAAGTTGGCTGCATGATAACCACCAAAACTGCATCCTGCAACGGCTACACGACCAGAAGGAGATTTGTGTCGGATTTTTTCGACAATCTCTTCTACTACCATTTTGTCGTACCAAATATGGTTTTGAACTTTTTGGGAAGGATGGATCTTTTTATTGTACCAACTGAGTTCGTTGATACTATCTGGACAGTAAATCGTCACTTTACCCTGCTCAATCAACCATCTTGCAGATTCAATGAGTTTGAAATCCTTGGCTTCGTAATAACGACCCATAGTAGTAGGAAAGACAATGACAGGGTAACCTGCATGTCCAAACACTTGCATTTCAATGTCTTTGCTTAGATTGGGGGAGTACCATTTGAAGAGTTCTTCTCGCACAGCCTTAATGATTTAAAAAAATAATTAATAAGTTTTGCTCTAAACGGCTGCAAAGGTACAATTTTTTTGTTTTGAAAAATAGGTAAGGTGATATTTAATCATTTCTTAACATAGGTGATTGGTGATTGGTGATTGGTGATTGGTGATTGGTGATTGGTGATTGGTGACTGGTGACTGGTGACTGGTGACTGAATGAACAAATTCATCGGTAACGGCGATTTCAATCGCTGCAAGCATGATGCGGAAAGAAGGTTTGGTTTGAATGAAAATTATACATTCAATTCATTTCTCAAAGAAAAATAAGGTTCTTTGACCAGACAGAACAACTTCATCGGTAACGGCGATTTCAATCGCCGCAAGCATGATGTGAAAAGAACCAAGATTTGTTTTGAAAAAAGCTAGCTCATATCTTTTGTGCTTTCTTCAAATACCCTTTGATTTCAACATTTTTAGGCGCATACTTCAATGCCTGCAAACAAAATTCCTCCGTTTGTAAATCGTTTTTGAAGACTTCAAAGGCGATGCGAATCCGCTTCAAATGAATGGCAACCCTATTTGGGGCAAATTTTATGGCTTGTTGGAAATGGTCAAAAGCCTGTTTTTTATCCTGCAATTCTTCCGCATAAATGTCTCCCATCAAATCATGTAAGTCCGCTTTTGCATTCAAAGGCTGCAACATAAAGCCATTGAAGGTGCGGTCTGTGGGGCTTTTGTTCTGCTTCAAAACTGATAAACCTTCGGCTATTACTTCCAAAGCCTCCCGAAAATCCCCTTTGTTTTTCCAAAGTAATTCTGCCAAGAAATAATAAGTAAAACCTGGATTGTCAGGCGATTGTTTTCTTGCTTTTTGGTAATAAACAATGGCTTTTGCAGGATTTTCCAATTGGTGATGGTAGAGGTAAGCCAAATGTCGAAAGGCATTGAAGGTGGTGGG
>JBGCDY010000786.1:0-3247 GCA_045105835.1 Chitinophagales bacterium | reverse complement strand
TGCCATCTTGGTTAAGGAGAGTATGACATCTAATAGGCTTTTCAAAACGCTCACACTACCCGAAATTTGTCCAAATATTGAGGAGACTGTATCAGCAGGTGTTTTCGATTTTTTGCTTGCACCTGTTATCATTTTGGAGGCAGCCGAAACACCTTGACTTATATTGTCCACAAGGCTTGCACCCGATTTAAGGATTTTCAGACCTGTAGCTGCCAAGTCCCAATCCCAACTTTTTTCTTTCCAAGTGGTTCGTAGTTTTCTACCTGATAGGAACATGCCTGTCAAGTCACCCAAAGCTCCCAAACCAATATTGCCCAATGCAGTGCCTTTGGAGGTGGCTTCTATGGTGTCGTTTTCAAAGACATCTGTTTTTTTGTCTTGCTTGGACAGTTTTTCATAGACATCTTCGTCTTTACC
Source organism: Chitinophagales bacterium (assembly GCA_045105835.1). Lineage (GTDB taxonomy): Bacteria > Bacteroidota > Bacteroidia > Chitinophagales > UBA2359 > JAUHXA01. The sequence goes on along the minus strand of JBGCDY010000786.1, from coordinate 2,830 downwards.
TAAGATTTTGCCTCCTACATCTGCTACTTTATCTATCGCCTCTAATTTATCAGACTTTGGAGTTTCCTCACTGAGTGAGTCTATTTGGTCGCCACTCATCACTTGTTTTTCGACTACCTTAGTCGCTCTGATTGCTCCCTCATGTCCGCCATGTTTGGCTTTGAGCCATGCTCCTTTTTCAAATGTTGCCGTTTTATCCGCTTGTATTTCTGTATTGTAGGGAATTTGATCGCCAACTTTTGTCTTTCGAAACCATTTGCTCTGTATTTTTCCTCCTTTCACTTCTCTTAGGTGTGCCTTGTTTAGGACAATGTGTGGAGTCATGACCATCTGCGCAGTAGCATTGTTTTGAATGCCTTGTTTGCTGATGGTTTTTTCGTCTTTCTTCAATTGAAGACTATTTGCTTTTGCTCCCATGACATCTGCCACTTTCTCCAATCCCACATCATCGTTTACATTGATTCCCTTCAATTGTGTGGTGGGTTTTACTCTACCTTGTTTCTGCTGAACAACGTGCCATGCTTCGTGTGGCAGGTGTTTTTCTTGCCCTGATGCGAGGTGAATGTCTGTTCCTTGTGCATAGGCGTGGGCTTGTAGTTGGGTAGGTTTGGAGGAGTTGTAGTGGACGCTTACATCGTCAATTGATGTTCCAGAGAGGATGTCTATGCCCGATTTTAGTTGAGTTGGTAAGCCTGTCTTATTGAAGTTTGTTTTTTGTGTTTGTTTTTGGATGGGCTCTTGGGAGAATTTACCTTGCGGCAATTCTTCTTCGTTTTCTATTGCTTGCCTTTGGATGGCTGGTGTTTTGAATTTACCTTGCAGTAGGTCTTCTTCCTCTTCCGATTCGACCATTTTTTGAATGGGAGCAGTCCTGTTCCTGAATTTGCCTTGCAGTAAATCTTCTTCTTGTTCCTCTGCTATTCTTTGTGCTGTTTGTTCCTTGTATTGCAGCGGTTTTTGAGGATTGGAGAAATTGCTTTTGAATTGGAAACTGCCTTGGCTTTGTGTATCAGCGGAGTTCTTGTGGATGCTGTTCCAGAGTTTGGTTTGGGCAATGGTAGAGGGGCGATTGTCTTGTATGGTAGCTAGCTGTTCTTTCGCCTTTTTTTGAAGGTCGTCTGTTGGGTTTGTAGTTCGGTATTGAGTGTTTTGTTTAGATTGTTTGACTTGCTTGTGCATAAGGGGTGGCTTGTTCTTTTCTTGGATTTTTATTTCAAAGGTTAATTTATAAAATAATAACCTGATTACAAAAAGTAGATAGAGAAAGCCTTTGTTTTTTTGAAGGGCGAACAACACTATGGTGACTTTGTCGCACTTGCTACTTTATTTAACACTCGTTTCAAACCTTGTCAAACCCTTCGGGTGTTGATAAGGTTTCTACTATTTGAAAAACTTTGACAAGGGCTTTAGCTTTGTCAATAGTTGAGAAACAGAAAGGTGTGTACGATGCTCCCAAATAGTGATTTCTACATCGTCCTACCTTCTTTCCCATACTCCCTCGAAATTCCATGCAAAATATCTTCTCGCCAAATCTTCAAATCTCCTCGACGAAGAGCGGACAAAGCACAATAACGAGAAACGTTGATAATTGCACCCCCTGCCAACTCATATTTTTGGGCAATCTCAAATAGGTCAATGTCTTCCTTCAATGGGGTTTCCTTTGCGAAAGCCGTCTTCCAAAGGCGGAGGCGTTGTTGGGCATTGGGCATTCGGAAGTAAATCATGGATTGGAAACGGCGGGCAAATGCTTCGTCGATATTGCCTTTGAGGTTGGTGGCGAGGATAACAACACCAGGGAAGGTTTCGACTCTTTGGAGGAGGTAGGCGACCTCTTGATTGGCATGTCGGTCTTTGGAGTCGGAGGCAGCGGTGCGTTTGCCGAATAGGGCATCTGCTTCGTCAAAGAACAAAATCCAGTTTTTGTTTTGGGCTTGGTCGAAGATGTTCGCCATGTTTTTTTCGGTTTCACCGATGTATTTGGAAACCACCTGCGAGATGTCGATGCGGTAGACATCCAGATTGAGGGATTTGCCAATCAGGGAAGCTGTCAGGGTTTTTCCCGTTCCTGGAGGACCATAAAACAAGGCTCGGTAACCTGGTTTTATTTTTTTGCCCATGCCCCATTTGTGGAGGATGGTATCCTTGTGTTCGAGCCAAGCGGGGATTTCCATCACCTCATCCATTGCGTACTCGTCCAATATCAAATCTTCCCAATCCATTTGGGTACGAATGAGTTGGGCGGGAAAATTGCTGCTGTAATCGGGTTTGTAGCGTTCGCCAGAGGTGAAGTAACTCAGGAATTCTTCGGTGATATTGAGGGCAGCACTTGTTTTGGGTTCACCCGATGGATTTTTGTCCAATTGCAGGATGCTCTCTCTTCGTAAAGGATGTTTTTCATCAAACAATTTGATGGCTTCAAAACGCTTCTCGATGTTTTTTCCTGCCAGTATGAAAATGGCAGTTTCTATGGTCGGCAAAAAACCGCTGTGTGCCTTGCCTTTCACGCCTCCAAACTGTGTGTAGGCTCGGTTGTATTTGGGGTTGAGGGTGAAAAATACATCTAAAACGTGGGGTGAAATATGGGATGCCAATGCCAATAAAATCACCAATCGCTCCGATTCTCCAAATCCAAAATGCTGGATGATTTCGGAATAGGTGCTGGGGTAAGTTGCTAAATCGGGTGCAGAGATTTCTTCTATGGAAGTATAGGAGGTTTCTTGGTCAAAGTGGAGTTGTATGCGTGTATTGACGATTGTTTCCAACCAAGAAAGTTCGGTGGTTAATATGTGGGCATTTTTTTGGTAAGCAGTGGGCATGGTTGTTCTTAAAT